>NZ_RZOL01000002.1:0-64258 GCF_004022985.1 Mesorhizobium sp. M7A.F.Ca.ET.027.02.1.1
GATTGGTCGTGAGGAAATTCTGACATTTCTCACAATGCGCCCTGACACGGACCGTTAAGCGTTGTGGGTTTGCAATGGCCTCGCATCGCATCAATGGAGTTTCGCTAAGGAGACGTCGATGCGTGGTTCGTAGTCGCGCACGCGCGGCGCCAGCGTATTAGTCTAGCCAGCCGAACGTTCTTTCGACCATCCAACGCCTGAGCAGCGCCTTGAAGCCGGCCTCGGTATCGATACGGCGCATCACTTCGATGACGAAATCGTAGCCCATAATCACAATTCGATCGCGCAGGCAATCAACCGGACTCTTACGCGGCATGGGAGCCACACATGACAAAACCCTTTGATTGTGGAAATGGACCTCGCCAGGACGAGTTTTTATGCTTGGTGCGAAAGAAGTCGAGCGCGTTCTGGCCAAGTACGATGAGGTTCTAAAGGAACGGAGCTCGATCTCATCGCGATGTTGACTGGCAATACCGCTGTTGCCGATTTGCTTTCGGCAACGCCCCAACAGGCTATCCATGACGATTTGACCGCCCTGGCCACGGAATTTGTTCGCAGGCTCGCAGCCGATGCAGCGCATCGTTCCGATGAAAGCGCCCGTGAGGCGGCTTCGCTCACGGCGCCGACCGAGGGCCCGCATGGGTACACAGCCCTAAAAGCGCGAGATCTGCAAAGCGATTGCCTGCGAATTGAAGACTGGGCGGGTCAGGTTGCAGGGCCAACCTATCTGGAGGAACGCTTCGGCATACCGCGATCGAGATTGCATTGGTGGCAACGGCACAACGACGTGGTCGCATTGCGGAAAGCGCCGCAAGCACGTGTCCCCTTGGCTCAGTTCGTCGACGGCAGGCCTGCGGCGGGGATACGACAAGTGCTCTCAGTGTTTGCCAATCCCAGACTGGCGTGGCTTTGGGTGACCTCTCCTTCACCGCGGCTTGACGGCCGAATTCCCATAGAAATGCTGAGACAAGATCTGGCTGCAGAAGTCATCTTGGCCGCGCGAGACTTTTCCTCGACATAAGCCCAACTGAACCTCCTGGGAAAATTGTATGAGCGGTGCGGGCGCGGCTTCGCACTGAGCGTTCTATCCGTAATATGTGCAAGTTGTCCAGTCTGCGTTGTTTGTATAGTTTGCACGACCTGTGCAGTATAAATGAGGTATTTGTGACATAATAGCAACTTCTACATATATCATGTCGAATGATCGCCACGAAACTTGGACTATTTTATACGTCGGATAACGTTAAGCTGCGAAGAAGCAGCGCGAGCGCACCTTTTTCGATCGCGGGGACCGGGTGGGGATGCTCTCTTCCAGCAAATATACCCTGGCCCATTTTTCAACTTTTGAGTGGAGATCAAAATGAACATCAAGAGCCTTCTTCTCGGCTCCGCTGCGGCACTGGTCGCAGTTTCCGGTGCGCGCGCCGCCGACGCCGTCGTCGTCGCCGAGCCGGAACCCGCTGAATACGTCCGAATCTGTGACGTCTACGGCGCTGGCTACTTCTACATCCCCGGCACCGAGACCTGCCTGCGCATCGGCGGCTATGTCCGCTACGACATCGGCGTCGGCGACGTCGGCACATTCACCGGTGCGGGGACCGTCGACGTCGAGGACGGCGACGATCAGGATACCTACTGGAAGCGTGCTCGCTTCACGCTGAAGACCTCGACCGGCCAGGAAACCGAGCTCGGCACGTTGAAGACGTACACCGAGACCCGCTTCAACTTCCGCAACACCCAAGGCGATACATCTCCGTACCTCAACGAAGCCGGCAACACGGGCGTTTCGCTGCCCTACGCCTGGATCCAGCTCGGTGGGCTGCGCGTCGGTAAGGACGACTCGGCCTTCGATACGTTCAGCGGCTACGCCGGCAACGTCCTCAACGATACGCTGGTTCCCTACGGTGGCTTCGACACCAACGTCGTCCAGTACTATTTCGACGCCGGCAACGGCTTCTCCGCCGTCGTCTCGCTCGAACAAGGTTACGGCGCCTTCACGATCGACAGCTACGTCCCGCATGTCGTCGGCGGTGTGAAGTGGACGCAGGGCTGGGGCGCGATCACCGGCGTCATTGCTTACGACAGCAACTATGAAGAAGTCGCCGGCAAGGTTCGCCTCGACGTCACCCCGATGGAGAACCTGTCGCTGTTCATCATGGCCGGCTACGGCACGGACGACAACTACACGGATGGCGGCTTCGCAATCCCCGCCGGCGGCCGCGGCATGTACAAGCTGTGGAGCGGCAATTGGGCAGTCTGGGGCGGTGGCACCTACACCGTCAACGAGAAGACCTCGTTCAACACCCAGATCTCCTATGACGAAGGTGAGAATCTCGGCGTCGTGGCGAACATCGCCTACGATATCGTCCCCGGCCTGACGATCACGGCCGAAGCCAGCTACTTCCATCTTGGTGATGAGACCGTCAGCAACTGGACCGGTGCCGATGACGACGACAACTTCGGCGGCCTCCTCCGCTTCCAGCGCTCGTTCTGACGGATCGAAGCATTTAACCATAGCGCCCGTCGCATAATTGCGTGCGCTAGACTCGCCCGGCCGGCGTTGGCTCGGCGGGATGCCCAAAAAAGGGCTCATCGGCGGCTCCTTCCGAAGTGCTTAGGTCCGCGCCTCCGGGATCGAAGCCTGCCGCCGATGCGAAGGGCGCCCTTGACCAAGGCGCCCTTCATTCTAGAGCGTCGAGCATTCTGACTGAATCGAAGGGGTCGCCGTCGTGTAGCGACGACCTACTGTCAGAAAAACTGGATTTGAATCTCACGTCGGGGGATGTCGTTGTCTACAGAGCGGTACAGCGGCTGACGTCGATGCGCTTCTCGTAGTCGCGGACGAGGCGGCGCCATCTTGTCATCCAGCCGAAGGTGCGCTCGACAACCCAGCGGCGGGCCAGACTTCGAAGTCCTTCTGGTCGTCGGATCTGCGGATGATCTCTACCACGAAGTCCAGATAGGCTGCCTTGTCCATGAGCTTCAGCTGATCGCAGGCGTCATCGGCGAACAGATGCTTCACCCAGGGCCAGCGCTTGCGGATACCATCCAAGATCGCCTGAGCGCCGGCGCTGTCCGAGATATCGGCCGGCGTTAGGTTGACCATCAACAGGCGTCCATCCGTATCGACGGCGATATGGCGCTTGCGTCCGACGATCTTCCGGCGTCGGTAACCCCTTGTTCCAGCTTGCGGAGCCTTCACCGACTGGCTGTCAATCACCGCCGCCGTTGTGCTCGCCTCGCGCCCAGCCCGCTCACGATCCAGCATCAGAGCCACGTTGTGGATGATCTAGTACAGAAACCGCCGCGCCAGCTCGCGAAACCACCCATAGACCGTCTGCCAGGGCCCGAAATGAATCGGCAGCATCCGCCAGCCGCACCCCGAGCGAACCAGGTAACGCACCGCATGGATCACCTCGCGAAAATCAACCTCACGCGGACGCCCACGCGCCGCGGCTTGGGCATCGGCGGCGCGAACTGCTCCCACTCCTCGTCGGTCAAATCAGACGGGTAGCGCTTGGTCTTCTTGGCGATCTGGGCCATCCGGCCACGGCTCTGCTCTGTCCACATCCAACGCTTGAATCATACCCCAGCCTCAGACCGATTCAAAACAGCCTCTAAGAGACTAATCACGCCGACGAGAGCCGACCTGTGCGACCTCAGGCATTGGCGAGCGCCTGTTCTCGCCAATGCACTCGGTATGCCTTTGGGGGCATACCCGTCCAGCGAGTGAAAGCTCGAACAAATGCGCTGACCTCCGAGTAGCCCAAGATCATGGCGATGTCGGCAAGACCGTAATCAGATTTCTCCAGTAGATCGGTCGAGACGGCTTTCCGCTTGGCGTCGACTAAATCACGCAACATTAGTCCCTGTTCGTCCAGGCGACGTTGAAGCGTTCGTGTGGTCATGCCCAGTTGCTTAGCAATCCAGTCGATTCGGGGAGCCCTACCCAGCAGCAGAGCTTGGTCAATCTGCGCGCCTACGAGCGAAGCCAGATCAGCAGAGTAGGTGTCTCGTGATATAAGGCTCTCTGCCTGGTCCCGCAGAATGCCCAACAACTGCGGGTCTGCGTTGGCGACAGGATGTTCCAACACCCTGCTGTCGAAAAGAATCGAACTGGAACCCTGTTCGAAATGAACTGGCGATTGAAAAACCTCCCGGTAATCCTCGATAGCGGCCAAGGGAGTATGCGTGAACTGCACGCTAATCGGGCGCCAGGTACGGCTTGATAGCGTGCGTATTATCTGCATGCCCCAGGCGAGCGCCAGTTCAACATCCTGTCTGCATTCAGCGACGCCGGGGGCGATAACTGTATAAGTCAACTCCGCAGTCCCTTCTGTTCCCCTAATGAGGTCGAATCGACAACCGTCGGCACGAAGTTTGAAATACCGCACAAATGTCCGTAGAGCGTCTCCCACATCCTTTGAGTTCAGCATCATGTAGCCGATGATCTCAAGGTCATAAATACTATAGGTGCGGCCGAGGTTAAGGCCAAACGCCGGCTCGGAAATTTCTCGCGCGGCAAACTCCATAAGAGCGATACACTCGCAGAGGAATACACGCTTACCGTCAACTTGAAATTTCGAAAGGTCAAACCCAGTACGCGCATCACGTGCTGGGATCGCAACGCCGTGATCGCGCATATGGGCCAAGACCGGTTTGCAGACGCGCATTGGAATAGTGGGCAGCTTCAGAACCGCGGTCGTCATGATGTACTCCTAGGTGTCGACAACGACCCCTGTTGGCGGGCACTATCGAAAATGTGGCATGAAATGTCAATGTGCATGGGGTCAGCATGGCTATGTTGGCTATAAGAAATTGCCCCTCAAGGAGAATTCCGAAGTGCCCTCCAACCACTGGCTAAAGCCATTGCTTGAACCTCATTCCGCCGTGATTATCGGTGCTTCGGCAACTGAAGGTAGCCTAGGCAAAAGCGCGGTTGACCACATGGTTGAGCGTGGGTACCGCGGGCGCCTCTACGCCGTAAACAGCAATTATAAGAAGATAGGAAATGTCGACTGCTTCAGCGCGGTGTCTGAACTGCCAGAGACGCCAGACCTGGCTGTAATTGCGGTCAATCAGAGATCGTTGGAGCAAGTTTTCTCGGAATGTGTAGCGCTAGGCGTACGGGCGGCAGTCATATTCGCGGACTGCGGGAATATGGAACAACGCGATCGCCTGGCCCGTATCGCCGCCGAAGCGAGAATACCGATCTGCGGCGGTAACGGGATGGGGTTTCAGAACTTCACCAACAGCACGCATGCAACGTTTAGCTCCTGTCCGGTTACCAAGGCCGCGCCTGGAAACGTTTCATTGATCGCCCATTCCGGGTCTGTCATTCAAGCGCTAGCCACTGATCTAACGCGTCTTAGGTACAATTTAACCGTGTCGTCCGGCCAGGAAATCAATACCACATTGGCGGACTACTTAGATTATGCGCTGGAGTTGCCCTCGACCAAAGCAGTTGCATTGTTTATCGAGACGGTCCGTGACCCCGCACGCTTCGTGGAAGCGCTACGAAAGGCCGCTAGCAAGCGCATACCGATTGTCGCGCTCAAGGTCGGCCGGACGGCAAAGAGCGCCGCTATGGCCATAAGTCATAGTGGAGCGGTCGTCGGCGACGCGTCGACCTATGAAGCGCTCTTCGACCGTTACAATGTGATCTCGGTCAAGACGCTCGATGAGTTGGCGGCGACAGCCCAGTTACTCGCGCACGTCAAGGATGCCAATTCAGGTGGGCTCTGCGTGGCGATGGATTCCGGCGGGCTGCGCGAACTCATGGTTGATATCGCGGAAGACAAGGGCGCCACTTTCGCTGAGCTTAGTAAGTCCACGCTGGCCCAACTGCAGGACCAGTTGGACGACGGTATGATCGCGGAGAACCCACTGGATGCATGGGGTAGCCGTACCGACGCCAAAGCACATTTTGCGCGTTGTTTAGAGGTGATGATGCGTGATCCCAACAGCGCATTTGGCGCTATTGCAACCGAGGCAGGGGACGCCTTTCAATTTGGGACCGTATATGCCGAGATCGTGGCTGAGACGCAGCGGTTGACCGGAAAACCGATGTTTATGATGAGCAGCTTTTCGGGGATTGCGAACTCTAAGATAGCTACGCGATTGTTGGATTGCGATGTTCCACTCATCAACGGGGTCGATTGCGCGATGACGGCGGTGAAGGCCGTCGACACCTTTAAAGCGCGACTAGAAAATGCCGCGAGGGAGGTCCGCCTCTCGGTGCCACAATCAGCTCTTGAAAGTGCTAAAGCCCTGCTCGCGCGGCCGGGTTCCGATGGTGAGAAGATTGGCCTGTCGGTATTGCAGGCTTTTGATATTCCGGTGGTGGCATACCACGAGTGCGAGAATCAGCGGGAGGTGCTGACGGCGATCGACAGGACGGGTTTTCCTGTGGTGTTGAAGACTGCGATGCCGGGGATCCATCATAAGTCCGACGTCGGTGGAGTTTTGCTGAATCTGGACAGCATTACTCGGGTGACTGAAGCGTACAAGGATTTGACACAGCGTCTGGGACCTAAGGTGATGGTCCAGAGGATGAGCCCCTCCGGCGTTGAGATGAGCTTTGGCATGGTTGTCGATCCTCAGTTCGGCGCGCTGGTAACCGTCTCTCCGGGCGGGAAATGGATCGAGTTGTTTGCCGACCGGCAGATTGCGCTAGCGCCCTTCGACGAGGAGCGCGCACGAGAGCTAATCGACCGCCTCAAGATTCGACCGATATTCGACGGCCGTCGTGGCGAGAAACCGTATGATGTCCATGCACTGGCCCGAGCATTCTCGAAATTCTCAATTATGGCTGATGCTCTGAAAGACGAGCTTGCTGAGTTCGATGTGAATCCTGTGATTATTACTGATGCCGAAGTGATTGCGGTAGACGCGCTGCCGGTTAGAGCCGCCATCAAGAATCAACATATGAAGCACTAATCCAGAAGGCTGCCGCTATGACCGCACTAGTTAGCACTCAGCGCCACGGACAGATACTTGTTGTCACAATCGACAACCCGCCGGCGAATGCGATCTCTCGCCGTACGAGCCGAGAAATTTATGCTGCGTTTGCGGCGTTTCAGGAAGACGAAGACCTACGAGTGGCAATCCTCACAGGCGCCGGGGACCGCATCTTCAGCGGCGGTTGGGACTTGAAGGAGTCCGATGAAAGCCTAACCGCCGACCTCTATTATGATACGCAGGTCGGCAACGGCCCTGGGGGGTTCGGTGGCATTGCGGAGTTCTGGGGTCTGACAAAGCCGGTAATAGCCGCTGTCAACGGCGCCGCGGCGGGAGGAGGCTTCGAGATCACGCTCGCGTGCGATATGATCGTAGCGGCCGAGCATGCGCGCTTCCTTCTCCCTGAGACGCGGATCGGGCTTTTGCCGATGGCGGGCGGCATTCAGAACCTGCATCGCCGGATACCGTACAATATTGCAATGCACCTCATGATGACCGGCAAGCCGATCTCGGCGTCTGAGGCTGCTCGATGGGGCCTTGTGAACGAGGTTGTTCCCCTGGGAGAGGCTCTGGCCGCGGCGATGCGCCATGCCGAGAAGATCTGCGAATCTGCCCCGCTCGCCATTGAAGGTCTCAAGGAAGTTATGCGCTATACATCGCACCTCTCTGCAAGGGACGGTTTCGCAGCGGTTAGAAACCCTCCAAGTGAATTGAAAAAGTACAAAGCTATAGCGAACTCTGAAGATAGCCTCGAAGGACCACGGGCTTTCATGGAAAAGCGTAAGCCCCAGTGGAGGGGCAGGTAATCACTAGAGATATATTCAGCGGCACAACCTCCCAGGTACAGTGACTGGCGTTTGAAATGCGGGTTGGTGAGTGGGGACACAGCCGATGGACGCTTCTCGAGATGACGGGCGCAGCTTGCGTATCCAACTGACTTCGTTGGTGACAAGATGAACGACGCACGACTGCTAGATATTGAGCTTTTCCAGCATTTTGCTGACGAGCATGTCCGGTTCTGTGATACCGACGCTCTCGGTCATGTGAACGTCGGTGTATACTCGTCCTATTTTGCCGCTGGCAGGGCAATATTCGACACGATGCTGGCTTCCGACGACTACATACTGCCGATTGCGCGGATCGCCATGGACCTGCGCGCAGAGATAAAGTATCCAAACAAGATCGTTGTGGGATCATTGTTACTCCGGACTGGCAGATCATCATTTCTTGTGGGCCAAGGTTTATGGATCGAAGGTAAGCCAATGGCTACAGCTGAAGTCACTCACGTGCTTGTCGATCGAAAAAATGGTCGCAGCACGCCGCTTCCCGAACCCTTCCTCCATAAGTTGAGATCACTGGGACCGGTGTGTGCCGAAGGCTAAGAGCCTGCTTGGAACGCTCTACTGGGCCCGCTGCTTAGTTTCTCCCCAGGATTCTTCGGTCAGACTGATCCGGAGCCTCTTCGCGGCCGCGCCGTTTGCGTCGAGTGGCGGGGCCAATGCCAAAGTGGGCCTGAAAGGCGCGTGAGAAATGACTACGGTTGGAAAAGCCCGTGGCAAGCGCCACCTCGACGAGCGGAAGGTTCGACTGCTGCAGAATCTCATCGGCCTTCTCCAACCGCAGAGACCGATAGAACTGCATCACGCTCTGTCCAAGCTGGTTCTTTGTCAGCCGCTCCAATTGCCGCGCCCCGATACCGCTCAGATGAGCCAAATCCTCTAGCTTTAGCGGGTCCGCGATATGACTCGTCATCAGTTGCACCATGGCGACCAGAGCGGGATGGTGCAGATCATACCTGCGCACCGGGTCCAATTGCTGCGGGGCCTCGGCCTGCCGGATGCCGGTATGGATGAACCAATCGCTGACCGCGCGGGCCAATTCCACACCGTGATCTGAAGCGATCAGGGCGTGGGCCATGTCCAGGGGAGCCATGCCGCCGGCGCAGGTAAAGCGGTCGCGATCGATGACGAAGAGGCGGCGTTCAATCAGCGCCTCAGGATAGATCTCGCGCATTGCATCGATGTGTTGCCAGTGGATCGTAAACCGGCGTGACGACATCACACCCGCCGCGGCCAGGATTGCCGCCCCGCCTGAGATTCCGCCCAAAGGCACTCCCGACCGGGCAAGACGGCGCAGCCAGCCCAGAATCCTGTCGTCGCGATAGGTCAGCGGATTGCCGCCCGCCACGACAAACAGAATGTCGAAATTAGTGCCTGCCTCTGAAACAGGTTCGGTCTCGAACGCGCCCGAGACGGAACTGCGCATCCACCCGCCCTTGGCCGAGATGAAGTTCAGATCGTAAAGGGTCCGCCCGCTAAGCAGGTTGGCGGCGCGCAGCGGCTCGACCGCGGAGGCCGCGGACATCAGGGCATAGCCTTCGATCAGCAGGAAACCGTATCGCCGCGCGCTGCCGTGATTCCCGTCAATCATCCCGTTGAAAATCCTATCGTCCACATCGTTCGAACATGTCCGGCAAAAGCACACATGAGTCAATTTTGAAAACACCTCACTGCCCTTGCCGTGACATAGTCTCGGCAGTCCAAGGAGTTCTTGATATGAAGTTTTCGGGCTTCCGCGTCTTTGCTGAAGCGCTCAAGGGGCATACCGGGTGGCGGCCGCTCTGGCGCAACCCTGAGCCCAAGCCCGCCTATGACTACGTGATCGTCGGCGGGGGCGGTCACGGCTTGGCGACAGCGTATTATCTGGCCAAGAGTTTCGGGCGATCCCGTATCGCCGTGCTGGAGAAGGGTTGGCTCGGATCCGGGAATGTCGGGCGAAACACGACGATCATCCGTTCGAACTACCTGCTTGCCGGCAACGAGCCCTTCTATGAGTTCTCGATGAAGCTCTGGGAAGGACTGGAACAGGAGCTCAACTTCAACGCGATGGTTTCCCAGCGCGGCATCATCAACCTTTATCATACGGATGCGCAGCGTGATGCCTTCCGCCGCCGCGGCAACGCCATGATGCTGGCGGGGGCGGGCGCCCGGCTGCTAGGTCGAGAGGAACTGCGCGCCATGGTTCCGTTCCTGAACTACGACAACGCGCGCTTCCCGATCAAAGGTGGCCTGGTGCAGCCGCGGGCGGGCACCGCGCGGCACGACGGCGTGGCCTGGGGCTATGCGCGCGGCGCCGACAGCCACGGCGTGGACCTGATCCAGAATTGCGAGGTGACCGGTGTCCGGCTCGATCGCGGCAAGGTGCGTGGCGTGGAGACATCGCGCGGCTATATCGCCGCCGACAGGGTCGGGGTGGCGGTGGCGGGGTCCTCGGGCCGCGTCATGGCAATGGCTGGAATGCGGCTTCCGATCGAAAGCCATGTTTTGCAGGCCTTTGTCACGGAGGGGCTCAAACCCACCATTCCTGGTGTGATCACGTTCGGGGCAGGCCATTTCTACATCAGCCAGTCCGACAAGGGCGGACTTGTCTTCGGCGGCGATATCGACGGCTACAATTCCTATGCCCAACGCGGCAACCTGCCGGTGGTGGAGGACGTCGCCGAAGGCGGCATGGCGCTGATGCCCATGATTGGGCGGGCGCGGCTCTTGCGCATGTGGGGGGGCGTGGTGGACATGTCGATGGACGGTTCGCCGATCATCGACCGCACGCAAATCGATGGCCTCTATTTCAACGGCGGCTGGTGCTATGGCGGCTTCAAGGCGACGCCAGCCAGCGGCTATGCCTTCGCCCATCTTCTTGCCACCGGCGCACCCCACGAGACCGCGCGCGCCTACCGCATCGACCGTTTCGCACGCGGCCATGTGGTCGACGAGCGCGGCGCCGGTGCCCAGCCCAATCTCCACTAAGGCGGTCCAATGCTGATCCCACATCCACTTCTAGGCCCGCGTGATGCGCAGGAATTCACCTATCTGGGCGACGCGCGGCTCATCGACCGTCCAGACTCCTCCGCGCCCGATGCCGAGGCCGCCTTTTGCGACTACGTCTTCCTGCGCGACAACCCGGCGGGCGTGCACCGCGAACTGTGGTTCCACGAGCAGGGCGACCGGTCATGGCTGGTGGTCACGCGCGACACGGTCACCCATGAAGTCCTCGGTGCGGAACTGGCCCGCAATGTCCCCCTTTCGCGGACGAGGTGCGGCAAATGA
The DNA here is from genome assembly GCF_004022985.1 of Mesorhizobium sp. M7A.F.Ca.ET.027.02.1.1. Taxonomy (NCBI): domain Bacteria; kingdom Pseudomonadati; phylum Pseudomonadota; class Alphaproteobacteria; order Hyphomicrobiales; family Phyllobacteriaceae; genus Mesorhizobium; species Mesorhizobium sp. M7A.F.Ca.ET.027.02.1.1. The sequence continues at coordinate 11,067 of NZ_RZOL01000002.1, forward strand.
CACGGCTAGCCGGAGGGCTGATCGACCGCTCGCGGACCTTGAACTTCAGTTTCGACGGCAAGCGCTACCAGGGCCATCCCGGAGACACGCTCGCCTCGGCGCTTCTGGCCAATGGCGTGCGTCTTGTGGGCCGCAGTTTCAAATATCACCGCCCGCGCGGGGTTCTCTCGGCCGGTTCGGAGGAACCGAACGCTATCGTCGAACTCCGCTCGGGCGCGCGGCAGGAGCCGAACACGCGAGCCACGGTGGTGGAGCTGTTCGAAGGGCTGCAGGCGCGAAGCCAGAACCGCTGGCCTTCGCTCGGATTCGACGCACTGGCGATAAACGACTTGTTGTCGCCCTTCTTGACGGCCGGTTTCTACTACAAGACTTTCATGTGGCCGAAGGGCTTCTGGGAAAAGCTTTACGAGCCGGCGATCCGCAGGGCGGCAGGCCTCGGGCGCCTTTCAATGCAGGCTGATCCCGATATCTATGACAAGGGCTTCCTGCATTGCGATCTCTTGGTCATCGGCGGGGGGGCGGCCGGGCTTGCGGCGGCGCTGACGGCGGCGCGCGGGGGCGCGCGTGTGATTTTGGCCGACGAGGATTTCCGCCTGGGCGGGCAGCTTCTGTCCGAGACGGGAACGCTGGACGGAGGGCAAGCTACCAACTGGATCTCAGCGTTGGAGGCTGAATTCGAGAGCCTGCCGAATATTCGCGTGATGCGTCGCACCACGGTTTTCGGGGTCTATGATCACGGCATCTATGGCGCGGTGGAAAGCGTGTCCGATCATTTCCCAGAGGCGAACGGGTGTGTGCGCCAGACACTCTGGCGTATCACGGCGAAGCGCGCGATATTGGCGGCGGGCGCGACAGAGCGGCCCATCGCCTTCGCCGACAATGACCGTCCGGGAATCATGCTGGCCGGCGCGATGCGGGCTTACGCCAATCGCTGGGCGGCATGCCCGTCCGAGACGGTCGCCGTCTTTACCAATAACGATGACGGTCATCACACCGCGCGCGATCTGGCCGCTAAGGGTGTCCAGATCGCCGCCGTCATCGACGCGCGCCCCGAGGCGAAGGCTCGCGGTGACTACCGACTGATCGCGGGGGGCATGGTGACTGGCTCACGCGGCCGGCTTGGCCTGAAGTCGATAAAGGTTCAGGAAAACGGCAGGTCCGAATGGATCGAGTGCGGCGCGCTTGGGGTCTCTGGCGGCTGGAACCCGAATGTGCATCTCTTTTCGCATCATCGCGGTCGGCCTGTTTGGAATGAACCGCTGCAGGCGTTCCTGCCTGGGGAGGAGGGGGCCCTAGGACTAATTCCGGCAGGTGCGGCGGCGGGCCATTTTTCCACCGCCGACGCCTTGCGTTCCGGCGCGCAAGCCGCACAGCGTGCGATGGACGAACTTGGAATCGCGGCATCGTTGCCCGATTTGCCGCGCGCCGAGGAGGCAGACTACACGGTTGCGCACGTCTTCCATGTACCGGGCAAGAAGCGCGCCTGGGTCGATTTCCAGAATGACGTGACGGTGAAGGACATCAAGCTCGCCCATGCCGAGAACATGGGGCCGGTAGAGCATTTGAAACGCTACACGACTCTGGGCATGGCGACGGACCAAGGCAAAACCTCAAATGTGACCGGTCTTGCCGTGATGGCGGAGCTGACCGGGAGGTCGATCCCGGAAACTGGAACAACGATTTTCCGCCCACCTTACACTCCAGTGACGCTCTCTGTCCTGGGCGGCGGCGATGTAGGGCGGCATTTCCGACCACGCCGCCTCACACCCACCCATCACTGGGCCAAGGCGCAGGGCGCGGTGTTCGTCGAGGTCGGCCAGTGGATGCGCGCGCAATATTTCGCGCGTGCGGGTGAATCGCACTGGCGCCAGAGCGTGGACCGCGAGGCCAGGGCCGTGCGCGGCGCAGTGGGCCTGTGTGATGTGACGACGCTTGGCAAGATCGATGTGCAGGGCGCCGACGTGGGCGAGTTTCTCAACCGTCTCTACTGCAACATGATGGCCACGCTGAAAGTCGGCCGAGTCCGCTACGGGCTTATGCTGCGCGAAGACGGATTTGCCTATGACGACGGCACCTGCGCGCGGCTGGCCGAGGATCATTGTGTGGTCACCACGACGACCGCCAACGCCGGTCTGGTCTATCGCAACATGGAATTCGCGCGGCAATGCCTGTGGCCGGAACTCGACGTCCAGCTCATCTCCACGACCGATGCCTGGGCGCAGATCGCAGTCGCCGGGCCGAAGTCGCGCGCTCTGCTCGCCCGCATCGTCGACGGGTTCGACCTGTCGAACGAGGCCTTCCCCTTTATGGCCTGCGCGGAGCTCACCGTCTGCGACGGCCTGCGCGCGCGGCTCTTCCGCATCTCCTTCTCGGGCGAACTCGCCTATGAAGTTGCGGTTCCCGCCCGATACGGCCACGCATTGATCGAGCGGCTGATGGAATTGGGAGCCGATCTTGGAGCGACGCCCTATGGCACCGAGGCTCTGGGCGTGCTGCGGATTGAGAAGGGACACGCCGCCGGCCCCGAATTGAACGGACAGGCGACGGCCGCCATGGTCGGACTTGGCAGTATGGTGTCGCAGAAGAAGGATTCCGTCGGCGCCGTGATGTCGCGGCGCGAGGGCCTTGCGGGCGACAGGCGACGCCTGGTCGGGCTGCGGGCCGTCGATCCTGCCGGGAAGGTGGTCAGCGGCTCACATCTTTTTGCGGAAGACGCACCGAGGAAATTCGATACCGACCAGGGTTGGATCACGTCGGCTTGCTACAGTCCGCATGTCGGCTCGATGATCGGGCTCGGTTTCCTAGAGAACGGCGATGAACGGCTGGGCGAGGTGATCGTGGCCGCGAACCCGCTCGAAGGCGAAAGCGCGCGCCTGCGGGTCGTGCCGGCGCATTTTGTCGATCCTGAAGGAGCACGTCTTCGTGAGTGACCTGAGGCCCATCACCGCGCTCGGTGCCGCGCTACCACGCCTCGCATCGTTCGGGGCGTTGGAGATCCGTGAGAACGGGGGTCTGGCGCTTGCCTCTCTGGTGCTGCGCCGCGGAACTGTTGAGCCGACGCCGTTCGGCCTCACTCTTCCCGGACCCGGCCGTTGCGTTGCAGGGCAGGGGGTTGCCGCGGTGTGGACCGGGCTGGATCAGTGGATGATCGAGGCGGAAGGCCGCGCCGAGCTGGATTTTGCCGCCGAGCTCAAGCAACTCGCCCCCGGCTGCTCGGTGACCGAGCAGACCGATGGCTGGGTCGCTTTCGAGATTGTATCGCGGGCCGGCTCAAGGCCTCTCAACGCATTGCTGTCGAAGCTTGTTAACGTCGATCTCGCGGACTTTGGCCCGGGCCGCGCGACGCGGACCGGCCTTGAGCATATGACCTGTTTCGTCATCCGCCGCGGCGACGCTCATATTGCCGTGCTGGGCGCGCGCTCGTCCGCCGGATCGCTCTGGCACGCCCTGGAAACGGCGGCGAAGCGGCTAGAGGAAAGGTAACATGACCGCTCAGATCATCGACGGCAAAGCGTCCGCGGCGCAGCTACGGTCGAGGGTTGCTGGGCATGTGGCCTGGCTCAAGCAGGAGCACGGCATTACGCCGGGCCTGGCTGTGGTTCTAGTAGGCGATGATCCGGCGTCGGAAGTCTATGTGCGCAACAAAGGACGGCAGACTATCGAGGCTGGCATGAACAGCCTTGAACACAAGCTCCCCACTGAAACGTCTCAGGCCGATCTGCTTGCTCTAATCGAGCAGCTGAATTCCGATCCGGATATTCATGGTGTCCTTGTCCAGCTCCCTCTACCCAGTCATCTGAACGGCGATCTCGTGCTCAATGCGATCGACCCGGCAAAAGATGTCGATGGGTTTCACATTTCGAATGTCGGGCTTCTGGGCACGGGACAAAATGCGATGGTGCCATGTACCCCATTGGGTTGCCTGATGTTGCTGCGAAGCCATCTCGGCGATCTGTCCGGGCTCGAAGCCGTGGTCGTGGGGCGCTCGAACATCGTCGGAAAACCGATGGCGCAACTCCTGCTCGGCGACAACTGCACCGTAACCATCGCTCATTCGCGTACACGGGATCTGGCATCAATCTGCCGTCGGGCCGACATCCTTGTCGCTGCCGTCGGCCGCCCCGAGATGATCCCCGGCGACTGGGTCAAGGCAGGCGCGACGGTAATCGATGTGGGCATCAATCGGATCGCACGAGACGGCAAGCAGCACTTGGTGGGTGACGTGGATTTTAGAAGCGCGGCGGAGGTAGCGGGAGCGATAACGCCAGTGCCGGGAGGCGTCGGTCCCATGACCATCGCCTGTCTTCTCGCCAACACGGTTACCGCCTGCTGCCGTGCTCATAGGCTGTCCGAGCCTGAGGGGCTCACCTTATGAGCCCCGTGCAATCCGGCGCTCTACCTGACACGCCCGAATCGATCTCTTCCGCACACACGAGCAAGCTCGCTATGGACAAATACTACCTGACCGTCACCTGCAAGTCCAAGCGCGGGATCGTCGCCGCCATCGCAGGCTACCTCGCCGAAAGCGGCTGTAACATCACCGACAGCTCGCAGTTCGACGATACGCAGACCGGCAACTTCTTCATGCGTGTGAGCTTTATCTCTGAAGATGGCGCTGGCCTCGACGCGCTGCGCAACGGCTTTGCTGACACCGCCGAGACGTTCGAAATGGACTTCGCCTTCCATGACGAGAGCCAGAAGATGAGGGTGATCATCATGGTCTCGCGCTTCGGCCACTGTCTCAATGACCTTCTGTATCGCTGGCGCATCGGAGCGCTGCCAGTCAATATCGTGTCGGTGATCTCCAACCATCTGGACTACCAAAAGCTGGTCGTGAACCATGACATTCCGTTCCACTACGTCAAAGTTACGAAGGAGAATAAGCGCGAAGCCGAGGCGCAGCAGATGCGTATCGTCGAGGAGACCGGCGCGGAGCTGATCGTGCTCGCCCGATACATGCAGGTGCTGTCGAATGAGATGTCCGAGAAGATGTCCGGCCGCATCATCAACATCCATCACTCCTTTCTGCCGTCATTCAAAGGAGCGAACCCCTACAAGCAGGCCTTTGAACGCGGGGTGAAGCTGATCGGCGCAACCTCGCATTATGTGACCGCGGATCTCGACGAGGGGCCGATCATCGAACAGGACACGGTTCGCGTCACCCACGCCCAGAACCCGTCCGACTATGTATCGCTCGGGCGCGACGTCGAAAGCCAGGTTCTCGCACGCGCGATCCATGCGCACATCCACCGCCGTGTCTTCCTCAACGGGAACAAGACGGTGGTCTTCCCAGCTTCACCGGGCTCGCACGCTTCGGAACGGATGGGATGAGAGCGTACCAAACGCATGCCTGCCAATGTGAAAGCTGACCGTCGGACAGCGGCGCGCCGCAGTCAGATTTGAGAGATTGGGTTCAAGGCATGACGAAGGACATGCAAATTGTCTTTGAGACATTCCTGGAGAAGCTGTCGGAAAGCGTCGATGAGGCGGATTTCCGCGAGGCCATGGCTGGTGCGGCCGCAGGACTCGAGCTGATCACCTTCGCCTATTTGTCCTTGCCGTCGCAACCAGTGGATCCACCACCGGCGAGAGGCGCGAGAAGGTAGCGAGGCTGTGAGAACACGGATCTTGCGGCCGGTCGCCAGTTGGTCATGAACGAAGTCCCATGCCCAGATCTGGTGACTGTGTGTCGCATCGGTTCTGTCCTCTCGCAGCTTCGCTTTCACCCGATGTCTTGGTCCGGAGCCGAAGGCCCATCTCCTTGTAAGGACGATAGATCCGCTTCGAATTGACAACCCGGCCCTCACGGCGCAACAGCACAGGACGCGCCGGTAATCATAGCGCGCCCGTGTCTCGGCAATCTCCCTGATCCGGACTTTGAGGTCGGCCTGCTCGCCGCGCTTCGACTTGTAGCGATAGAGCGACGTGTCGATGAGAAACGTAGCGCAGGCCCGGCGGATCGACACCTTCCAATCCGCCCGTACCTCATCAACAAGCCGCCGATGGGCAGGCCTCATGGCTTTCGGCGAACGACATCCTGCAGCATCGCCTCGTCGAGCGCGGCGACGATCTTTTTTCAGCGATTGTTCTCGTCTTCAAGCTGTCGCATGCGCTTGACCTCGGACGGCGTCAGTCCGCGGTAGCGCTTCTTCCAGGTGTAGAACGTTCCATCCAAGATGGCCGCCTTTCGGCGGACCTCAGCGACCGCAGTCCCTTCTTCCGCCTCCTGCAGAATGAAGGCGATCTGCGCCTCCGGAAACTTCGACCTCTTCACGCAATCCTCCTTCGCCCGATACCGGGATTATAAGTGGAAATTCCAGCTCAGAACGGTCCGAAAACCCGAAGGCAGGGCACTGCGCATCGCCGAGCGATATCAACAAGCTCTTCAACTCATGGCGACCTGCTTTCACATTTACGTTCGCCGCAAGCCGAATATGAGTGCCTGCAGTAGGCGGCACGCGGCAAGTCCGCCTGGGATATCGCCTGCATCTTGGGGATCACGCGGCGCACCGCCGCCTTCCATCGGGACAATGCCAAGAAGAAGCTCGGCATGCGCACCAAAAACGAGGCGGTCGCGCTGCTGGTCCTCACGATCTTCAATTCTCTGAGAACAGATCCGTCTTGGCCCCTGTGCAGGTGCCCAGGCTGTTCGTCGGGCGCATTTGCCTCCAATGGCAGGTCATTTTCTGCCCAGAGGGCTCATGATGAAACTTGTCGCACCCGACTGCTATGGCGACTTCGCCGACGAACTGCACGAAATACACCGTCTGCGATATTCAAGGAGCGGCTTGGACTGGGACGTGCGGACGAATGGTGGGTACGAGATCGATTCCTTCCATGCGCTCAAGCGCATTATCTGATCTTGCGAGGTTTCGACGGTCGGGTCGATGGTTGCGTCCGGCTGCTTCAGTCGAACAGGCCGACCATGCTTCGTGATACTTTTCCGGTGCTGTTGGAGGGGAAGACGGCGTCCAAAGCGAGGCCGGCTCCATCCCCGGCAGACAGTTTGAACTATCAATCGCCAATTTGGGATCGCCAACCATTCAATCAGCTCGGGCGCCGCTCTAGCCGCAACCGTAAGATGCGATTCAGCATCACCAAGCGCCGATATGGCGGCAGATGTCAAAAGAATGACCGGAAATGTCAATGCGATTCTAATTGCGCAACCTAATCATCACCCGATGGACCGCGTGAATTGGCTCCGCGAGCGTCGCCTCTACGGGCATTTCCTTGGCCAAGGCGGCATGCGATTTGCGGAAGCAACGAGCCGCTCGACTTGGTCAATGAGATAAAATCTTAGAAAAGAGCATCCACCGTGCCCGAACTGAAGCGGCCTGATCTATTGAAACGCTGCGGAACCACCTTGGATTGGGAGGCGCGCGACTTAATTCAAGATGGAACTTCGAGGCCTGTTTTGGAGGTATCTGATCTTCAGACGGTCTTCTGGTCTCGCAGAACTAGAATCTATGCGGCCAACGGCGTGAGTTTCCACCTCAATCGCGGTGAGCTTCTGGGGGTGGTTGGTGAAAGCGGGTCGGGCAAGAGCGTCACGATGATGTCGCTCTTGAGGCTCCTGCCGTCGCCACCTGCCGAAATCGTGTCTGGAAGGGTGCGTCTTGGGGACAGGGATCTTTTGTCGCTCGACCCGAGCGAAATGCGAAAGGTCCGCGGCGGCGAGGTTGGGTTCATCTTCCAGGACCCGATGACATCGCTCAACCCGGTCTTCACGGTCGGCTACCAGCTGATGGAGCCGTTACGCAAGCATCTCGGTCTAGGCCGCAGCGAGGCGCGCAAACGTGCGATCGAGCTTCTCTCCCGGGTCGGCATTCCCTCGCCACAGGACAGGATAAACGACTATCCGCACCAGTTCTCCGGAGGGATGTGCCAGCGGGTGATGATCGCCATTGCGCTCGCCTGCGACCCAAAGGTGCTTATCGCCGATGAGCCGACGACCGCCCTCGACGTGACGATCCAAGCCCAGATCCTGGAGCTCGTCCAGAAGCTGCGCCAGGAAATGGGCATGAGCGTTATCTGGATCACGCATGATCTCGGTGTGGTAGCCGGGATCGCCGACCGGGTGATGGTCATGTACGGCGGACTCGTTGTCGAGTGCGCCGCTGCCGACGATCTCTACGCAAATCCCCGTCATCCCTATACGCGCGCGCTTCTGGAAACCGTGCCGCGGGCCGATATGGCTGGGCAGGAGCGACTGAAGAGCGTTGGGGGCCAGCCGCCGCATCTCACTGTCTTTCCGACGAGCTGTCCCTTCGCGCCACGATGTCCGCATGCTTTTGACCGGTGTCGCAGCGAAAGGCCACCGCTAATGCCTGTGGGCGAAGGCCATGATGCGGCATGCTGGTGGGACGTTATCGAGGGAAGTCCGCGCGATGATGTCTGAGCCGGGCGTCCTCACCATAAAACCACAGGCCGGCCCGGACGACGTCCTGCTCCGTATCATTGATCTAACCTTGCATTTCCCGACCTATCGGGGTGTCCTCGGGCGCCAGGTGGGCGGCATCAGAGCGGTGGATGGCGTGAATTTGGAAGTCAGGCGAGGCCGGACGCTGGGCTTGGTCGGCGAGAGCGGCTGCGGCAAGACGACGACGGGGCGGGTCATCCTGCGCCTTTACGACCCCACCGGCGGCCGCATCGAATTTGATGGCGAAGACATCACGCACATCCAAGGCAAAAAGCTGCGCCGCATGCGCGCGCGCATGCAAATGATTTTCCAAGATCCGCAGGCCTGTCTTAATCCGCGCATGACGGTCGGTTCAATCATCGCCGAACCGCTCAACGAACACCGAGCGCTGAAAGGCAAGGAAAAGGAGAAGCGGACCCGCGAGTTGCTCGATGCCGTTGGCCTTAATCCGAAATTCGCCAACCGCTACCCGCACGAATTCTCCGGCGGTCAGCGCCAACGCATTGGCATCGCCCGGGCGCTCGCGCTCAATCCGGATTTCATCGTCTGCGATGAGCCGATCGCCGCCCTGGATGTCTCCATCCAAGCCCAGGTGGTCAATCTTCTTAAAGACCTGCAGGAGCAATTCTCGCTGACATACCTCTTCATCAGCCATGATCTTTCAATGGTTCGTCATCTGTGTGAGGACGTCGCGGTGATGTACCTGGGCAAGGTGATGGAACTCGGCCCACGCGACCTCATCTACAAAGACCCAATGCATCCCTACACGAAGGCGTTGCTCTCTGCGGTCCCGGTGCCGGATCCGAGGGTCGAGCGCGCGCGGCAGCGCATCATCCTGAAGGGCGATTTACCGAGCCCGGCCAATCCGCCTTCGGGGTGTCGATTTCGCACCCGCTGCCCGGTCGCGTTCGACCGGTGCGCGGCAGAGCAACCGGCTTGGCGAAAGGTGGCCGGCAACCGGTGGGTCGCTTGCCACCGAGCCGAGTAACAGGAAATGGCGGGAAGCTCGATCGAGGCAATCCTGCCAAACCATCCACCTTTCCCGATGGGAAGGAGATGAGGACTGACATCACAAGGCCGGCGGCAGCTGGGCCGTCATTCAGCAAGGGAGGAAGTAGTAGATGTTGAGAATGGTTTCATTGCTAGCGGGGGCGGGCGTGGCAAGCCTCGTCGCGACACCGGCATTGGCCGAACGCGGTACAGACGGCGTCGTCAACATCCTGTCTTGGCAGGCGCCATCGATCATGAATCCCTATCTCTCGGGCGGGGAAAAGGACACCGACGCCGCCTCTCTTGTGCTCGAGCCGCTAGCCAGCTACGACGAGAATGGCGAGCTTTTCCCGCGGCTTGCGGCGGAAATCCCAACCGTCGAGAACGGTGGCGTCGCCAAGGATCTGAAGTCGATCACCTGGAAGCTGAAGCCTGGTCTCAAATGGTCTGATGGCACGACGGTCACGGCGAAGGACGTGGTCTTCACTGCCAACTACTGCATGGACCCAAAGGGTGGCTGCGCAGCACTTGCTAGGTTCCAGGGTGTCGACAAGGTCGAGGCGCTGGATGACCTGACCGTGAAGGTAACCTTCAAGGAGCTGACGGTCGTCCCCTACACTCTCTTTGTCGCCATGTGGTCTCCGATCATCCAGGCCAAACAGTTCGCCGACTGCCTGGGCACAAAAGCACCAACCTGCACGGAAGCCAATTTCTATCCGGTCGGCACCGGGCCGTTTGTCGTCGCCAACTTCAAGCCGAATGACGCGGTCCAGCTCAAGGCCAACCCGAACTACCGCGATCCGAACAAGCCCGCTTTCGCGGGGGTCAACTTCAAGGGCGGCGGCGATGCGCTCGGGGCGGCTCGTGCCGTGCTGCAGACCAGCGAATATGACTACGCCGGGATGTTGCAGGTTGCTCCGGACGTGCTGAGCAAAATGGAGAAAGGGGGCAAGGGCAAACTCCTCTCGGTTTTCGGAACGAATGTCGAAACTCTTTTTATGAACTTGACCGATCCCTCGGCCAGTCTACCGCCGGAGGAGCGTTCGACGGACAAGCATCCACACCCGATACTCAGCGACGTTCGCGTGCGCCAGGCTCTGTCGATGGCGCTGGACCGCGCGAGGTTGAGTGAGATCGGCTACGGCTCCATGGGCAAGCCCACATGCGACTTCGTTCCGGCGCCGCCGATCTTCGCCGCCGGCAACACGGAGTGCTTGAAGCAGGATATTCCGGGTGCCGTGAAGCTTCTTGATGAAGCGGGCTGGAAGCCGGGTCCCGATGGGATCCGGGAGAAGGATAGCAAAAAGCTGAAGCTCACCTTCGTAACTACGACCAACGCCACGCGCAACCAGTTCCAAGCGATCATCAAGCAGTGGTGGCACGAGATAGGGGTCGATGTGGAACTGAGGAGCCTCGACGCCTCGGTCTTCTTCAGCAGCGACCCGAGCAGCCCGGATACATACCAGAAGTTCTATGCCGATGTCCAGATGTGGACCAATTACTCTGACGCTCCCGACCCCGGCGAATATGTCGCAACCTACACCTGTAACAAGGCTCCGCTGCCGGACAAGCAGTGGCAAGGCAGTAATGTTCCGCGCTACTGCGACACGAATTACGACGCGCTGGTGAAGGAACTCGGCAAGACCGCCGCCATCGAGAAGCGCGCCGAGATTGTCAAAAAGCTCAACACCATTCTGAGTGACAGTTACGCGATCATGCCGCTGGTCTGGCGCAGCAGCGTCTCGGCGACCTCTAAGACACTAGGCGGGTATGTCGGCAGCGGGGATTCCAGGTTTTGGAACGCTCAGGACTGGTATCGCAGGAAGTGAGATTGCCTGCGCCTCCTTGGAGAGGGCGCGCCGCTTTCCATCTCCATGCCGGCCGCGGGCGTTGCCCCGGCCGCCAGCAATAGGTGCCGCGCATGCTCAACTATGCCATCCGGCGACTGCTTATGGCGGTCCCGACCTTATTCTTGATCAGCCTCATGATCTTCTCGCTGCTCAAACTCGCGCCAGGCGATCCGCTATCGCAGTTGCCGCTGACCATTCCGCCCGAAGTGCGCGAAAAGATGCGTGCTGCCCTTGGCGTCGACGAGCCGCTGATCGTGCAATATCTGCTGTGGCTGAAGCAGTTCTTCGTAATCGAGCCGCTGCGTGGTTTCGACATTCTGTTCGGGACGCATCTTTCGGACGGTATGCAGCGGATCATCTCCTGGCAAACACGCGGTCCGGTTTTCAGCATGATCGCCGAGCGCCTTCCGCAGACGCTGTTGGTTGTCGGCCTGGCCTACATCGTCGGCGTGCTGATTGCTGTGCCGATCGGAATTGTCTCAGCCTACAAGCAATATTCAGTATTCGATCAGATCGGCACCTTCCTGTCGATGCTCGGCCTTGCCGTGCCGCCCTTCTTCTCGGGCGTTCTGGCGATCCTGATCTTCGCCGTCTACCTCGACTGGCTTCCGACAATCTATAACACCAATCTTATCGTCAACAGCTGGAGCAACTTCACCGAGCAATTTCTGCAGATGGCCATGCCGGTGATGGTTCTTGCAGTTCAGACTATCGCTTCCATCAGCCGCTATCTGCGCTCGTCAATGCTCGACAATCTCGAGCAGGACTATGTCCGCACGGCTCGGGCCAAGGGCATGGGCGAGAATGTCGTCGTTTTCATCCACGTCCTGCGCAATTCGATGATCCCGGTGGTCACTGTCATCACGCTGGGACTGCCGAGCGTCTTCGGCGGTGCCATCGTCACCGAGCAGATCTTCAGGGTTAACGGGATCGGCCAACTCCTGATCACCGCCATCTACGCCAACGACGTGCCGACGGTGCAGACATTGGCCTTCATCTTCGCTGTGCTGATCGTCGTCTTCAACCTGATCGCCGATCTGCTCTACGGCGTACTTGATCCCAGGATTCGCTATGACTGAGCTGGTTAGCTACAACGAACCGAAAAACGTTGCCGAGGCGCCTGTTTCGGAAACGGCAACTACCGATCCCATCGCCGGCGTGGACCTTGTGGTGCTTAAGGTTCCGCCGCGCAATCAGTGTTGGGACGTCTGGGACCAGTTCAAGACCCACAAAGGCGCGGTGGCCGGGGCGGGCGTCTTCTTCGTAATTGTCGTCGCTGTCGTCTTCGGCCCCTTCGTTTGGCGCGTAAGCCCCGCCTATATCGACTTCACAGCCATGAATGCGGGACCAAGTTGGGCCCATCCGTTCGGCACCGACCAGCTTGGGCGCGATCTTCTCGCGCGGATGATGACAGGTGGGCGCGTTGCGATCGCCGTCGGCCTGGCGGCGATGATCATCTCTATTTTTCTTGGAACGCTTATCGGTGTCCTTACCGGCTACTTCAAATCCCTTGATGGGCCGCTGATGCGGCTCACCGATCTCTTTCTGTCATTACCGGTGCTCCCACTGCTATTGGTCGCAGTGATGCTGTTCCGCGATGCGGTGGCAAAAATTCTCGGAAACGATCTAGGGAGTTTCACCCTCATCGTGTCGATCATCGGCGTGATGAGCTGGATGGGCATGGCACGCATCGTGCGCGGCGAAGTGTTGGCCGTCAAGCAGCGCGAATTCGTAATGGCGTCGCGCAGCATCGGCACCCCGCCGCACCGGATCATTATTCGGCATGTGCTGCCCAACGTCATGTCGCCGATCATTGTCTCGGCTACTCTCGGCATCGCCGATGCCATTATCGCGGAAAGCGTGCTTTCGTTTCTTGGCCTGGGCTTTCCGCCGGATTTTCCGACTTGGGGACGACTGCTCTATGACGGGATCGAATACATGCAGGTCTCCCCGCAACTAGTGCTGTGGCCGGGCATTGCGATTTCGCTGACCGTCCTCAGCGTCAACTATATCGGTGACGGCTTCAGAGATGCGCTCGATCCGCGACTGCGGCGATGATGCACCTTCGATACCTGAAAGCATACGACGAGAAGAAGTGAAGCAGTAACAATCCAATGCCAACTATCAGCGAGTTGAAATGTTGAAGCAAACCCATGTAACTGACCCTAAGTGTCTCGAGGCCCTCAAATGGCGCTGCATCGGACCCGCCAGAGGCGGCCGCGTTGTGGCCGTCGCTGGGGATCCGAATGATCCAATGGTGTTCTATTTTGGCGCCTGCGCGGGCGGGGTTTGGAAGACAATCGACGGCGGAGTTTATTGGCGCTGCGTGTCCGACGGTTTCTTCACGAGCGCCAGCGTCGGCGCGCTCGCGGTTGCCCGCTCCAACTCGAATGTCATCTATGCCGGTACGGGCGAGACGACGATCCGCGTCGACGTCTCTTACGGCGATGGCGTCTATAGGTCGACCGATGCCGGCCGCAGTTGGGTTCATCTGGGGCTGAGAGAGACCCGCCACATTGGCAAGATCTGCATTCACCCGCTCGATCCGGACATCGTCTTTGTCGCGGCTCTGGGCGACGCGTTCGGTTCCAATGAGGAAAGGGGCGTGTTCCGCTCCAAGGACGGCGGCAAGACCTGGCAGAAGGTCCTCTACCGCAATCCCGACGCCGGCGCCGTCGATATTTCGATGGATCCCAGCAATCCGCGCATCCTTTTTGCCACGACTTGGGAGACGCGGCGTAGTTTCTGGAACCTGAACAGCGGTGGGCCGGGGAGCGGACTCTTCCGGTCGCTTGACGGCGGCGACACCTGGGAGGAGCTGTCCGGTCGCAACGGCCTACCGGGCGGGGTGCTCGGCAAGCTTGGCGTCTCCGTCTCGCAGGCGCAGCGCGGGCGCGTCTACGCGCTCATCGAGGCGGAGGGCGACAAGATCGGGCTCTACCGCACTGACGATTACGGAGACCGCTGGGTCCATGTCTCGCAAAATCGCGATCTGATCCATCGCCCCTGGTACTACACCCACGTCTTCGCCGACACCGTACATGCCGATACCGTCTACGTGAACAACTTGCAAATGTGGAAGTCGACCGATGGCGGGGCGAGCTTCACCAACTTGACGACGCCTTACAGCGACAACCACGATCTATGGATCGATCCTGCCAATCCCAAGCGGATGATCCAAGGCAACGACGGCGGCGCCTGCGTCACCTTCAACGGTGGCAGAACCTGGTCGTCGATCTACAATCAGATGACGGCGCAGTTCTATCGCATCGACGTTGACGATCGGCACCCTTATCGGGTCTACGCCACCCAGCAGGACAACACCGCGATCTCAGTCCCGAGCGCCTCGGAAACGGGCGTCATCACCTTGGGTGATTGCACTTATCCGGGGACCGGCGAGAGCGGCTTCATCGCCGTCGATCCTGAGGACCCCGACATCGTCTATTGCGGCGCGACCGGCTCGAGCCCAGGCGGCTGTGGAGCTCTGCAACGCTACGACCACCGTACCCGGCAGATTCGCGTCGTCAGTGTCTGGCCAGAAAAAACGAGTGGCATGGCGCCGAAGAACATGCGGTACCGCTTCGCCTGGACTTTCCCGATCACCTTCTCGCCGCATGATCCGAAGACGCTGTATGCCGGGGGCAATCACGTCTTCCGCAGCCGCGATGAAGGATCGAGCTGGACCGCGATCTCGCCCGATCTCAGCCTCAGCGACCCGGCTCGGCAGGATTACTCGGGCGGCGTCTTGACCCACGACAACTCCGGCGCGGAGGTGCATGCGACGTGCGCATCGGTCGTCGAATCCCGGCATCGCAAGGGGGAGATCTGGGCGTCTACCGATGACGGCCTCGTCCATGTGACGCGGAACGACGGGATCGACTGGAGGAACGTCACGCCCGACGCCATGCCCGAACTCGCCTATGTCGGCTGCGTCGAGATCTCGTCGCATGACGCCGATACCGTCTATGTAGCGGCGACACGCTACAAGCTCGCCGACTATCAACCTTATCTCTTCCGCACCAGGGATGGCGGCAAGAGTTGGCAGCCGATCAATGGCAACTTGCCGAACGGCGAAATCACGCGCGTGGTGCGAGCCGACCCGGTGCGGCCGGGACTACTCTTCGTCGGCACCGAGACGGCGGTCTTCTTCAGTCTCGACGAGGGCGCGCACTGGTCGCGTCTGGCCGGCGGCTTGCCCGTGGTGCCGGTCTACGATCTCAAGATCAAGGGAAGCGATCTGGTCGCCGGCACTCATGGCCGGTCCTTCTGGATCCTCGACGACATTACGGCCTTGCGCGAGCTGGCCGTGGATCAGAACGACGCGAGGCTGATGAGCCCGCGCCCCACGGTCCGGACCAAGCTCCGGTACGGGGCCCGGAAAGGTTCCAAGGCCGGCATGAGCTACAGCCCGGCTTTCGGCATCGGCGCCGGCACAGAGGGCGTGGAGCTGGAGGGTGGACGGAGCCATCGCCACTATCTCGACTGCGGCGAAAACCCGCCGATCGGAGCGATCGTCTATTACTGGCTGCCCGAGGATGCGGAGGGCCCGGTCAAGCTCACTTTCCAGGACGCCACGGGAAAGACCATCATCGCTTTCACGAGCGACGACCAAGAAGCGTCCTTCGATAAGAAGCCGGGCACTAAGGCCGGCCTCAACCGTTTCGTTTGGGACCTCAAGCATCGGGGACCATCCAAACTCGACAAATCGCTGATAACCCGGAAGTACGAGCCTCTCGCGATGGAGGACGAGGATCCGAGCGGCCCGGCGGTGGTACCCGGCAGCTATAAGGTTGAGCTGCAGGCGGACGGAAAGAGTCAGATGGCCGGCCTCACCGTCGTCAAGGACCCCCGCGTAGCGACGACTGACAAGGACTTCGCCGAGCAGTTCGTGCTCTTACAAGAGCTGTTCGGCAAGGTCTCATCGCTCAATCAGGCGGTCAATCGGATCCGGCTCCTAAAGCGTCAACTCGCGGATCTGCAGAAGCGGCTCGGCGGCAGTGACAAATCGCTTGGCGAGCGCACGCAGGCACTGTTCGGGCGGCTCGAGGCGATCGAGGGAACGCTGGTCGACATCAAGCGGGAGACGCCGCGCGACAGCGACGACCGTAATCCTGCTGGCTGGCATGATAAGCTGATCGACCTCGTCACCGTGGTCGAAATCGGCGACGCGGCGCCGACCGTGCAGGCCCGTCATGTTTCCGATGAGATCATGTCGAGGGTCGACAGCGAGATTAAAAAGCTGGACGAGGTCGTGAATGACGAGGTCACTGCGCTCAATGCCGCACTCAAGAGCGGTGGCTTCGAGGTGCTCGGGACTGGGAAGGCCTAGGCGCCCGTGAGGGGACACATATAGCTGAGTGAGCATTCATCCCAAGGAGAAGACAGAGATGGACTTTATCGAGCGAATATTCGGCGTGGCTCCTGATGGGGGCGACGGCACGACCGAGATACTCTATATCGCGGCCGTGCTTGCCGTCCTTGCGATGGTGATCGCCGGCGTTTGGCTCCGCCGACGCGCCGCTGTCCGGCGCCGCTAGGCTTCTCTCTAGGTCCAGATCGCGTGCGGCGTGCCGGCTAGGAACTCCCGACCGCGAGCTGCTGAGGTCCGCGCCAGAGCCAGGCGGACCCGGACGGACGATGATGGAGGCCCCCAATTGTGATTTGATAGAAAATGTTTTCACTAACCCAGGCGATCGGAATAAGCGGCGTAGCGAAGCGCGAGTTGGTGCCCTTCACGATCGCCTTCGTAATCGCTGAGATGTTCTACAAGCTTGGTAGCTTCGCCTTCGAATGCTTGGCATTCCTCGCCACTTGATATTGCTGAGCTACTTTTTCCGACAGGTTGGTTGGTCGGGGCCGCAGCTGACGTTGATGCGGGCAGCGCCTATTTTGCTCCGAGCCCGGGATTGGAAGCCCATTTGCCCGAACCATTTGGATTGAGTCACGTCGCAATGGCTGGGTCCGCAGTATGGCGTGGTGCGTTATCCGGCTTCGGCGGAGGGATATTGCCCCTAGGGTTCCGGCAGCCGTCGATTGTTGAACAAGTGACTCAGGTCAGCGTAGCCTGTGCCATGGTCCGCGCCGATGATGACTTAGGGCTTCTGAGGGGCCATTGATCGTCTCGGCGAGCGTTGCCGTGGCGGCCGGCCATCATCCGCTTGAGGGTGCAGCGTGCCACCGCGATGTGCTCTCGGATAAGTTGCCGACCTTGCGCCCACCAATCCGTCGAAGTTCTTCGCGAAGACGTGCTCGATCTAGGCCTTCAGCAGATTCGGCGTCGTTACGTGGATATGGCAGCACATGTCAAAACAATGGCCGAAAGTGTCAACGCGATCCAAATATTGCGAGCTAATCTCAATCGTGGAACTCCCATGAGAGAGGCAAAATGGCAGACGATCCCTGTGCAATCTGGGCGGAGAGCGAACAAAGAAAGTGCAGGTACTGGTCGGTAGGAACGAACCAACTCTGCCTCTGCGACGCTCCACACCTCGCGAGAATTTTCGGAGGTTCGCCGTGACTGGGCGCGGATATCTGCGAATTCTTGACCCAAATTGCGGGAAACGGGACCGATGCTCGCCAATGTGGCATCAGCGAAGCGAAGCACCAGGGAAGCATACGGGAAGCACACTGGCTGTACTGTCTAACTGGTAGCGCCCGGTAGGAAGGCCGCTGGTGCATGACGAAATTGGAATAGGTGCACCACAAACTCAAAAGGGGACAAACATGACGATCTCTCGACGCCACGTCTTTAAGATGGGAATTGCCGCCGGATTGGCTGTGTCGATCCCGTCGGTTCTGCGGGCGCAGACGACACCGACGGTGGGGCAGACCGTTCGAATGGTGAAGGGTGACCTCCGCGTTTTCGATCCGATCTGGACGGCGACTAACATTACCGCTGATCACGGCGCGGCGATTTACGACACCCTGTTCTCGCTCGACTCCAAGTTCATGCCGCAGCCGCAAATGGTGGCGAAGTGGGGCGTTTCCGACGACAAGAAGACCTATACATTCGAGCTCCGGGACGGTCTGGGCTGGCATGACGGCACTCCCGTCACCGCGGCGGACTGTGTCGCCTCGATCCGTCGCTGGGGACAGGTCCATCCCGGCGGGCAACTTATCATGGCCAGGGCCAGCGACATTTCGACGAAGGACGACGAGACGTTCACGATCTCGCTCAAGGATCCGCTTGGGGTGCTGATCGATATCCTAGCGGACCTGACTCCCCCGTGCCTGTTCATCATGCGCGAAAAGGACGCGAATCGCCCCGCAACCGAACAGGTGACCACAAATATCGGCTCGGGACCGTTCAGGTTCAATGAAGCTCTCGCCAAGCCGGGTGCGAGCGTCACCTACGGCCGCAACGACAAATACGTGCCGCGCAAAGAGCCGTCCGATGGATTGGCCGGCGGGAAGATCGTCAACGTCGATCGTGTCATCTGGGACAACATTGCCGATCAGCAGACTGCTCTCGCGGCCTTACAAGCTGGTGAGATTGATTACCTGCAGAGCCCGCCAGTCGATCTTTTCCCGGTGATCGAGAGCGATCCCAACCTTGAACTCCAGGTTCTAGACAGAGGAGGGTGGGACATGATGGTGCGAATGAATTTCCTGCAGCCGCCATTCAACAACGTCAAGGCGCGCCAGGCGGTGCTTCACCTAATCGATCAGGAGGTGATGTTGCGCGGCGCGTTCGGCAACCCAAAGTACTTCAACACGGTCACTTCGATCTTTGGAGACACGACGCCGGTGTCCAACGACGAAAACACGGGATGGTACAAGAAGGGCGGCGACCCGGACAAAGCCAAGCGGCTCCTGAAGGAAGCCGGATACGCCGGCGAGAAGGTCGTCATTCTAACTGCGACGGACTGGAGCGCGGGCGATAATGCCTCCCAGCTTTTAGCCGCGTCGCTGCGGAAGATTGGAGTCAATGCCGAGCTCTCGTCTATGACCTGGGGTGAGCTTTCCACGCGTCGGGCAAGCAAAGACCCTGTCGAGAACGGAGGCTGGAGCATGTTCATCACATCGGAACCCGATTATTCCCTCGGCAATCCGCTCGCCTCACCATTCCTCCTCGCGAATGGCGACAAGGCTTGGTACGGCTGGCCGAAGAACGACGAATATGAGGCGCTGCGGGTCAAATGGGCGGATGTTGAATCGCTTGAAGAGCGCAAAGCACTGGCCCGCAAAATGCAAAAAGTATGGTGGGATTTCGTCGGCGATGTAAGATTGGGAAAATACGTCTCGCCAATCGCGCGACGCAAGACGCTCACCGGCCTCATTGGCATGCCCCAAATCGTGCCGATGTGGAACATGCAGAAGGCCTGAGCCCGAATGGCTGCCTACATCCTTCGCAGGATGGTTTCGGCCATCGCCGTCATGGCGATGGTCGGAGTTTTCGTGTTCCTGCTTCTCAGGCTGGCGCCCGGCGATCCGGCGGCGATCATCGCCGGCAGGTCGGCGACGGAGGAGATGATCGCCGGCATCCGCGAGCAGTTGGGACTGAACGATCCTATGCCGGTTCAGTTCATACGTTGGGTGCGGGACATGCTCGGCGGCGATTTCGGCACCTCGATCTTTGCCGGCCGACCGGTTCTCGAGCTCATCTCGCAGCGGCTTGAACCGACCATTTCGCTGTCGATCCTGACGATGATTCTTTCGGTGACGATTGGAGTCTCCTTCGGCATCCTTGCCGCGTGGCGAACCGGCGGTCTGGTGGATCGGCTCCTCACGGCCTTTTCAGCGTTTGGTTATTCCATCCCCGTCTTTGTCATAGGCTTTTTCCTCATCTACTTCTTCGCTATCAGGGCACACTGGCTGCCCGTACAGGGATACGTGCCAATCGAGCTGGGTATCGGACGTTGGTTCGTGCATCTGGTCCTGCCCACCGTGGCGTTAAGTCTTGGCTACATTGCATTCATTGCCCGAGTTACCCGGGCGAGCATGCTCGAGGTTCTGACGGAAGACTATATGCGAACGGCCGCCGCCAAGGGCGCTTCGTCCTATGCCATGCTTTTCCACCATGCCTTGAAGAATGCCGGCGTCCCGATCCTGACCGTCATCGGCATAAGCTTCGCTTATTTGATCGGCGGAGTCGTCCTCACGGAGACAGTATTCAACATACCCGGTATCGGTCGTCTGGTCGTCGATGCGATCAACAATCGCGACTATCCCATCATCCAGAGCGTGCTCATCCTGACCTCGGGTCTGTATGTCCTTGTCAATCTCGCGATCGATCTGGCCTACACGCTGATCGACCCCCGTATACGGTACTGATATGACGATTTCGTCCGCATCAGTTGAATACGTCCCGACGGCTCGCCTGCGAATCTCTGACGCTCCCCGCCTGGCAATGCGTCATCCGCTGGTCGTGATAGGCGGCGGCCTCTTGGCTCTGTTGATCATTCTGGCACTCGCTGCCCCGCTTTACGCCGGCGATCCATTGAACATGGATCCATTCAAACGCCTTCAGCCGCCTTCCGCCGAAATGTGGTTCGGAACCGATAATCTGGGCCGGGATGTGTTTACGCGAACGATCTACGGTGCCCGGATCTCACTTTTGGTGGGGTTGGCGGCGGCGGCTGGTGCAGCTCTGGGCGGCCTTCTAATCGGTGTCATCGCCGGCTATGTCCGCGGCTTCGATAATATCGCCATGCGGGTCATGGACGGCCTGATGTCGATCCCGACGATTCTGCTGGCGATTGCGCTCATTTCTCTGACCGGCCCCGGCATCGGCATCCTCATCGTCGCCATCGCAATCCCCGAGACGCCAAGCATCGCACGGCTGGTTCGCTCGGTGGTTCTGGGGGTTCGCGAGCGTCCCTACGTGGAGGCCGCGCTCTGCGGCGGCGCGCGCCTGCCCAAGGTCCTTTGGCGGCACATCCTGCCGAGCACCATTCCGTCGCTGATGGTCCAGAGCGCCGGCGTCTGCGCAAGCGCGATCCTGACGGAGGCGGGGCTGAGCTTCCTCGGCGTGGGCGTGCCGCCCGAGATTCCGAGCTGGGGCAATATGATTGCCAGTTCACGACTGTATCTCGCCATCGCGCCAATGACGATCTTCGCCCCCGGTATCTGTCTTGCCGTCACGGTCCTTGCCGTCAACCTGCTCGGGGACGGACTGCGCGATATGTTCGATCCCCGCTCAAAGCGGAGACGCTGACATGCAGATGCATCAAACCGCACGGAACGACTTGCTTCTCGACGTGCGAAACCTCGAAACGCATTTCTTTGGCGAAGACAGCGTCACCCGTGCCTTGGGCGGCATCAGCTTCCAGGTCAAAAAAGGCGAGACGCTCGGCGTTGTCGGCGAATCGGGATGCGGGAAGAGTGTCACCGCTCTGTCGATCCTTCGCCTGCTGCCGAAGGTGAGCGCCAGGACCGTCGGCGGCGAGGTCCGCTTCCACGGACGCGACCTGCTTGATCTGTCGGATCGGGAGATGCGAAAGATCCGCGGCGACCAGATCGCCATGATCTTCCAGGAGCCGATGACGAGCCTGAACCCGGTCTATACGGTCGGCCGCCAGATCGCAGAGGCGGTGCAGATCCACACGAAAGCCTCCCGCTCGGCGGCTATGAAGAAAGCAGAAGAGATGCTGCGGCTCGTCCGCATCGCGGACCCCGAGCGGCGCGTCAACAACTATCCGCACGAAATGTCCGGCGGCATGCGCCAGCGCGCCATGATCGCCATGGCTCTCGCCTGCTCCCCGGAACTGTTGATTGCCGATGAGCCGACGACTGCGCTAGATGTCACAATCCAGGCGCAGATCCTGCGGCTCATCGTCGACCTGAAAGAGCGCACGGGAACGGCCGTCATGTTCATCACGCATGACCTGGGCGTTGTCGCCGAGACATGCCAACGCGTGATCGTGATGTATGCCGGCCGGATCGTAGAACAAGCGAACGTGATAGATCTGTTTGCGCGTCCGGCGCATCCCTACACTCAGGGCCTCATGCGATCGGTGCCGGATCGGCGGCGCGGCCGACAGCGCCGCCTTCCGGAAATTCCCGGCATTGTCCCAAGTCTTCGCGAGCCCATTGTCGGGTGCAGCTTTGCGCCGCGCTGCCCGTTCGCTATCGATATTTGCCGCGAGAAGAGGCCCCCCTTCCTTGATGTCGGGTCGAGCCACGCCGCGGCTTGCTGGCGCGCCGAAGAGGTAATGGGCGCATGAACGGTCCGCTGCTGAAAGTGGAGAATCTGACCAAGCATTATGCGCTCGGCTCGGGAATCTTCAAGAAAAGCATTCCGGTGATCCGGGCGGTGGAGGGTGTATCCTTTTGCGTCGAGGCAGGCGAGACGCTCTGCATCGTAGGCGAATCCGGCTGCGGCAAGTCCACCGTGGCACGGCTCCTGATGCGGCTCGTGGAACCGACGGGCGGGCGCGTGCTGATCGACGGGAACGATATTGCGGGCCTCAAGAAAGCCGCGCTTCACGCCTGGCGCCGTCGGATGCAGATGGTCTTTCAGGATCCTTACTCGTCGCTGAACCCGCGCCTCACCGCTGGACAGATCATCACGGAACCCGTCGAGAATTTCGAGCGGCTCAGCCGGAAGCAGCGTCAGGCATTCGCCGCGGAGCTTCTCCGAAAAGTCGGAATGTCGCCGGAGATGATGCACAGGCTGCCGTCCGAGTTGTCGGGCGGTCAGCGCCAGCGGCTCGGCATTGCACGAGCCCTGTCGCTCAACCCCTCGCTCATCATCGCCGACGAGGCGGTGTCAGCCCTTGACGTCTCGGTGCAGGCGCAGATCCTGAATCTGCTTCTGGATCTGCAACAGCAGATGGGCATCGCTTTCGTCTTCATCTCGCATGACCTTGGCGTGGTGGAGCATATCGGGCATCGCGTGGCAGTCATGTATTTGGGGCGGATCGTGGAGCTTGCGCCCTGCGAGGCGCTTTTCGCCAAGCCGATCCATCCCTACACCGAAGCGCTGATCGCGGCAGCTCCGGTTCCGGATCCGACGCGGGCTCGGCTGGAGGCACCGGTGGAAGGCGAGGTGCCGAGCCCGATCAACCCGCCGAGCGGATGCGCGTTTCACCCGCGCTGCCCGCTCGCTGTCGAGCGGTGCCGCATCGACGTGCCACCTTTGGTGCCGATGGCAGACGGGCGCGTCGTGGCCTGTCATGTGCGTGCTCCGGCCACCGACATCCCGGCCCAACCGGCTGCGGCGGCCAATCCTCCTTAGCTCACCGATGTGGCATAGCCCCAGCCCCTCTCACCCGATCGAAGATCTCGAGTGCGGCGCTGACGTGAACATCACGCCAAGTGCAGCAAGAAAACAAATAAAGCGAAGCTTATGGAAAAAGATCCACACGAGAAGGGTTCTTCTCTCGCCCAGCAGACCGGGAGCTATGATCCGACCGGCTCAATCGCAACGAATGTTGCGGACGGTTTCACGATGGTCGCGGTGGGCGACCTGATCGTGACTCGGCCACTGACGAAGGGTCAGCATGCCGGCTTTGACGACATCGTAAAGATCCTTCGTGACGCCGATGTCACGTTCGGCAATATGGAAACCAACATCTTTGACATCCGATCGTTCACCGGAAGTCCGCAGGCCGAGTATGGGGGCGCATATCACGTCAGCCTGCCAGAACTCGGGCCCGATCTGAAGGCCATGGGCTTCAACCTGGTGAGCTACGCCAACAATCATACCTTCGACTGGGGTGTTGAAGGCATGCGCGAGACGTGCCGAGCACTGGATCAGAACGGAATCGTTTACGCAGGTGTTGGCGAAAACCTTGCACAAGCCGGCGCCGCTCGGTTCTTGGAGACCCCACGCGGTCGGGTCGCGCTCGTTTCATTTGCCACGACGTTTACTCCCATGTCTCGCGCGTGCGATCCTGCCGGCGAGGCGCCGGGCAGACCCGGCCTCTCTGCCCTTCGTCTGGAAGAAAGCATCGTAGTCCCTCCGGCGATGCTCGAGAACTTGAGGCAAGTCCGCGATGCGCTGCCCACCTACAGGCCTGGCCGTAACGATCAAAACGGCCTCGCGCTCGCTGGAGCGAGGTACAAGGCGGGCGAGCAGGTCGGCTTCAGCTACGAACCCGATCAAAGCGATGTCGCCGACATCCTACGAAACGTTCGCCGGGGCAAGCAGTTCGCTGACTTCTGCATCGTCACCAACCATGGGCATGAGCCCGGGAATTGGAGCCAGCAGTTGCCCGACTACGAACGATCCTTTGCGCACAAAATGATCGATGCCGGGGCCGATGCATATATCGTGCATGGACCGCACCAGCTTAGAGGCATTGAGATCTACAAGGGCAGGCCGATTCTCTACAGCGTTGGGAACTTCATCATGGACGACTTGCGGACGCCCGTTGGCGCCGACATGTTCACCGCTCATGGCAAGGATTTGCGGAGCGACACTGATGCCGAGGTGACAGTCGATGAGATGGCGAGAGGCTACAAGACCGACCCGGGATTCGCGGACCCGGTCTTTTACGAAAGCATTATCGCCGTCAGCCGATTTGAGCACAATCAACTTACCGAATTGCGCCTCTATCCAATTGAACTTGGTCACTCGAAGAGGTTTGCCAACCGGGGCATCCCCCGACTCGCGCTCGGCCAGCAAGCAAACAGAATTCTAGAGCGTCTCCAGAAGCTTTCGAACCCTTTCGGTACCGAAATCGCGGTCGAGAACAATATAGGTATGATCAGACCTCGGTCCAGCTGCGGATGACGCGGATCAATAATCGCAACACACTTTAAATCAGGCAAGTTCTGTTAGGTATAACGGGAAAAGAAATGCAGCGAAAAGAACCGCGCTCCCGAAGAAAGCTCCCTTAATAGCGGAGCTATACTTGATGTCAATGCAAAGGTTCCGGCGACCGTTTGCTGGATTGCGCAGGATCGCGGAATGACCGAGCTGGATCGTATAGATGTCGCGCTTCTTGGAGCTGTCCAGAAGAACAACCGGCTTACGTCAGAAGAACTAGCTGAAATCGTGAATCTGTCCCCAACGGCATGCCAACGGCGCTTGAAACGGTTACGCGCTGAAAGGGTGATAGAAGCGGATGTTGCCATTGTCTCACCCAAGGCAGTGGGCCGCCATATCACCATGATCGTTTTGGTATCCCTCGAACGGGAAAGGGCGGACATCGTCGATCGATTCAAAGCGGCAATTCGCAACACGCATGAGGTAATGATTGGCTTCTATGTTACAGGGGATGCGGACTTCATTCTTATCGTAACCGCCAAGGACATGGAGGACTATGAAGAGTTCACGCGTCGCTTCTTTTACGAAAACCATGACATCAAGGGATTCAAGACCATGGTTGTAATGGATCGCGTCAAGGCCAGCTTCGCCGTGCCCCTCGAAGTGAGTCAGCATCTAGCGCAAACACCGGGGAAGTGATTGTCGTCCAAGGCGACAGTTGCCCATTTCCATGGCGCCGCGGTAGTCAGCCATCGCTTTCAGCCTCTCGGACGATGAGGCCGAGTTTCATATCCATGACCGGCTTTGCTTCTTGCGTTCCCGACGCCAAAACGATCTGGTTGGTTAGGGAGTACCTCACGCAGGCCGGGGCGGTGGAGAACCTGTTGCCCGGTTCGACAAGCTGACAAGCACCTCGGCAAGGCCGGCTAGCTGGCGATGGATTGCCAGATCGTGGATGCCACGATCGTGGCGGCGCCGAAACAGCGCAACAGCGATACTGAAAAAGGCCGAAATCAAGGCAGGAAACGTGCCGGACCAGCGGCAGAATAAGCAGCCAAGTTGCGCCAGATGGACCGGGACGCGCGCTCTACTGTGAAGTTCTCCAAGGCCAAGGCGAAGGCCAAGGACGACGGGGAGGGGAAGACGAAGCAGCGCGACATCGCGTTCCCGCCTTCGGCTGCAAGAACATGCCTCGATCGATCTCCGGCACCGCTCATCCTCGATGTCGCGCGCCGAAAGACCGCGTGCCAGATATTCCACCGCCAGGTCTTCGAGCGCTTCCGTGCGGGCCCTTCGGATCTCGGAGCGAAACGGCTTGTCCCGGCTCGCAACCTACGACACCGCTTTTATCATCACGCCACAAGGTCGCGAACCTGTGAACCTGTTCGCCAAGCTCAAGGACTGTTGGCGCATCGTCACCCGCTACATGCGTCCACACCTTCGTCTCGGCTATCTGCATCGCAGCCCATCGTAGCTTGTGGCTCTGATCAATGGTTCCTGAGCCGAGACTTCCTTAGTCACCATCACTTGGTTCCTACTAGGGTATGGTGTGGCCGCCCGAAGCCAGAGATGACTTCACGCGCGAGTGGGAAATGGCATCGGAAGCTGTGCTCCGGGTCATCCGGGCTGGTTGAAGATTCGGGGAAGACGCGGCTGCAGATATCCTGCGCGTAACGGCAGCGGGTGTGGAACTCGCAGCCGGATGGCCGCCTCATCGGGCTCGGCACCTCACCCTTGAGCTCGATCCTATTGAACACCGCATCCGGGTCAGGCTCGGGATTGGCCGCAAGCAGCGCCTCGGTGTAGGGATGGCGGGGCTGATCAAAGATATGTTCGGTCGAGCCGAGTTCAATAAACCGGCCGAGATACATGATCGCCATGCGATCGGTCATGTGGCGCACCACGTTAAGATTGTGCGTGATAATCAGGATCGCCATGCCGAGTTCGTCCTGAAGCCGCGCGAGAAGGTTGAGCACCTCGCCCTGCACCGAGACATCGAGCCCTGCAGTTGGCTCATCGGCGATGATCAAATCGGGTTCGAGCGCAAGGGCTCGCGCGATGCCCACGCGCCTGGCCTGACCTCCGGAAAGCTGATGGGGATAACGGCGAGCAAAATCCGCCGGCAACCCGACCAATCGAAGCAGGCGCGCTGCTTCCACTCCGGCATCGCGCTCCTTCAGCCCATGTATACGAAAAGGTTCTGTGAGGAGCGACCGAACGGTCAGCCTCGGCGAGAGGGAGCCAATTGGATCCTGGAACATCATCGCCATGCGCCGCAAGTAGGGTTTGCGTTCCGCCCCGGTGAGTTCCTCAATCTCCTGTCCGTCGAAGCTGATGCTGCCGCTCAAAGCCCGCTGCAAGCCGATTATCGTGCGTGCGATGGTTGATTTGCCCGAGCCGCTTTCGCCGACGAGGGCCAGCGTCTCACCCTTGCTGATTTCAAAGGACACACCACATACCGCGTCAAGGAAGGGGGCGTTCGTCCCCGTCGCGAGCGCCTTCAGTGGACCCATGGTGCGGAAGCGGACCCGGAGGTCCTCAACCCGAAGCAGCGCGCTCATGCCGAAACCAACCGCTCTTGACCGAGGAGGTGGCATCGGGCGACTTGGTCCACGCCGATGCGGTACTCGACCGGGTTCTCTTGCACACAGCGGTCGAACGCATGTTGGCAACGTGTGCGGAAGATGCATCCTACCTTGGCGCCGAGGAGACTGGGCACCTCACCGGGAATAGTTGGCAAAGTGCGCGTGCTTTTTCTGATCCGCCCCGGGTCGCACTCAAGCAGCGCGCGCGTGTAGGGATGAGCAGGATTGCGGAAGATGTCCCGAACAGCACCCTGCTCCACCACTTCGCCGGCGTACATGACGGCGACCCGGTCGCACAACTCAGCCACCGCGCCGAGATGGTGGGAAACGAAGAGAATCGAGCAACCGATTTCTTTTTGCAGATCCTTGAGCAAATGAATGATCTGCACTTCCAGCGTTGCATCAAGCGCAGTGGTTGGCTCGTCGGCGACGAGTAGCGCCGGTTTCACTAGAAGCGCCATGGCGATACAAACGCGCTGGCGCATGCCACCGGAGAACTGATGCGGATAGGCACCTAGCCGATTTTTGGGATCGGGAATACCGACCCGGTGAAGCATGTCGACGGCACGAGCGCGCTTTTCGCTGCGGCTTCCTTGTTCGTGGTGCTGGATATCGATCATCTGGCTCTCGATGGTCCGCACCGGGTTGAGTGCGGTCATCGGATCCTGAAAAATCATTGACAGACGATCACCGAGCAGGCTCCGACGCCCCTGAGCCGTCATAGTGAGCAGGTCTCGTCCTTCGAACAGAATGCTGCCGGCTGTCACATCTGCATTTTCGGCCAGCAGGCCCATCACTGTATAAGCGAGGGTGGATTTTCCGGATCCACTTTCGCCGACAATGCCAACCACCTGTGCGGCAGGAACATCGAGCGAAACGTTGCGCAGGGCATGGATGCGTCCCCGCGGTGTACCGAAATCGAGATTCAGGTCGCATATCTCAAGAAGCGGGCGACTGGACGACGGCGGCGGTGTCGGATCGTCGTGCGTCATAAGTCTTTCCGTAGCTTGGGATCGAACATATCGCGCAACGCTTCGCCCAAGAACGTGAAGCCTAGGGTTGCGAGGATAATCGGGATGCCGCCAGCGATCACGATCCAGGGAGTCTGGTTGATGTAGCTATAGCCATCGTTGAGGATTGCTCCCCAGTCAGGTGTCGGAGGCCGCACACCCATACCTAGAAAACTGAGACCGGCCGAAGTGGCAATGACGGCCGGCACGTCCATGCTCACGAGAATGACAAGGGGACCGATGACGTTGGGCAAGACGTGCACGGCGAGGATGCGTGTCGTGCCCGCCCCCATGCTGCGCTCTGCTGCGATGTATTCACTGCTCTGCAGCGCTTGGGCCTGGGTACGCGCCACGCGCGCATAGCCCGGCATACACGTTATCGCTATCACTAAAATGATGTTGACTAGGCTTGGTCCCAGAAGAGCGATGATTGCCAACGCAAAGATGATGCTGGGAAAGGAGCGTATGGTATCGAAGATGAGCAGGAGCAAATTGTCCAGCCAACGCGGCCCGAAGCCTGCGATGAGACCGAGCACGACCCCGACCGCCAGCGCACCGCCGAGAGAGGCGAAGGCGACAAGGAGCGGGATGCGGCCTCCCATGATGACGCGCGAGAATGTATCACGGCCCAGTTGGTCCGTGCCTAGCAGAAAATCCAGCGAAGGTGCGGCCAGACGCGGCCCTACCATGATCTGGATCGGATCATGAGTGACAATCAGCGGAGCTAACACCGCAATTGCGGCGATGAGTACGACAAGCACTCCTCCGAGCGTGCCCAGACGGTTCTTGCATAATTGTCGAAGGAAGGCGCCAAATGCGCCGGTGTCGATGGCGTCGTTGATTTCTGGAGTGTCGGCTTCAAAGCTTACCATGTCAGAGCTTTTCCCGGGTTCTCGGATCGAGAAATGCGTTGACAAGATCTGAGAGCGTCGTGGCGGTAACAATAATTACAGTGCTAACGAGCACGACGCCCATCACAACCGGATAGTTGCGGGTATTTACGGCGTTCACAATCAAAGCCCCGATGCCAGGTCTCGCAAAGACAACCTCGATAAAGACAGCGGACGAAAGTAGCCACGCGACGCCTATCCCGAGGATGGTTACGGTCGGCAAGATCGCGAGGGGCAGCGCATAGCGCGCAACAATGCGCCATTCAGAGATCCCGAAGGAGCGAGCCGTGCGCACGTGGTTTTCCCCCAGAATCTCAAGCATGGATGCCCGTACTAGTCGCGAGATGTAGCCCACCCAGCCAATCCCTATCGCAAAAGCTGGCAGGACAAGATAAGTGAGTCCGTCCCAGAATCCATTGCCGACACCGATCGCGGGCAACCAGCGCAGGCTCACGGCAAAAATCAGCACCGCATAGACTGCCATCACGAAGGAAGGAATCGCGATCGTGGCCACTGTCACGACGCCGACCACATGGTCGACCAGGGTGTTGCGCCGCATCGCCGAGAAGCAGCCGAGCGGCACGGCTATCACGACCGCCCATAAGATCGATACCAAGATCAGTTCTATTGTATATGGCAATTGCTCAAAGACGATGTCGGCAACAGGTCTACGGCTGAATACGTCGAAGCCGAGATCGCCGCGGAGAAGCCCGCCGAAGAACGTACCGATCTGCACAACGAGCGGCTTGTCGAGTCCCATCTGCTGATGAAGCTGCTCCTTCATTTCGAGCGTCGCTCGCGGGCCGAGCATAACCACGGCAGGATCGCCGGGGACTGCCATGATCATCAGGAACAATAGCGTCACCGCGATCGCAATGATTGCGACCGCGA
Organism: Mesorhizobium sp. M7A.F.Ca.ET.027.02.1.1; assembly: GCF_004022985.1. NCBI lineage: Bacteria > Pseudomonadati > Pseudomonadota > Alphaproteobacteria > Hyphomicrobiales > Phyllobacteriaceae > Mesorhizobium > Mesorhizobium sp. M7A.F.Ca.ET.027.02.1.1. The sequence goes on from NZ_RZOL01000002.1 coordinate 41,356, forward strand.
GGATGGTACGTTTGGCAAAATACAGCCACATATTGCTACGTTGCCTGGAGCTAAACTGCCTTGAAATCTACATACAGCGGGTAGCCGTCAGGACGAGTTACGGCCTGCGTATGCGTGGTGCGATACATGACCGGGTTGCCCCCATGAGTAAGGAACCGGTAGGCACCGGATTCCTCCATGAGATCCTGCATCTCTTGATAGACCTTCGCCCGCTCGTTCGGATCGCTCATCGTGGCCCCCTTGGCGCTCAGCTCGTCGAAGCGCTCGCTGCGGAATCGCTCCCAGTTCCAGACCCCCACTCGACTTTGTAGGAAGGATGACGTCGCATAGTAGGGGTCCGGCAAATTGCTGAACCACATGACAGTGAGCTGCATGTCCTTCCAGCGATCGCCTTCGGATTCCATGCCGAGCGTCCAGAACGAGCCGGCATCCTGAGCATTGATCTCGACCGTGATGCCAATCTGCGACAATTGAGCTTGCACAGTCTGGGCTATAGTCGAAAAAAGGCTCTCGTTCAGGCAATCGATGGTCAGGTTCAGCTCGCTCACACCGGCCTTTTCTAAGAACTCCTTGGCCTTCGCGAGATCGCCTTCCGGCGGGACAAGCGCTTTGTCACGATGCCCCAGAAGACCTGGAGGAATTGTCCCCGTTGCGACCTCCGCCTGTCCCGCAAATGCGGCTTCCAGGATCTGCGGCACATTGATCGCCCACTGAATCGCCTTGCGGACGTTGATGTCCTTCAGTTTTGGATGATCCACATTCATGCCAATCCAGTGGTAGTTCAGTGAGGGATGTTCCTCAATCTTGGTGTCGGCCGGCGGATTGCTCTTGAACTTTGCCAGAGAATCCAGAGTGATACCAGTGAAGTCGATGTCGCCTGCCTGATAGGCGCGTTCTGCCGTCTTGGTGTCGCCGATCAGGACCACGCGGATTTCGTCAAAGCCTGGCTTCGAACCCGCCCAATCCGGATTGCGGGTCAATAGCAAATGCTGATTTGGCTTATATTCGGCAAGCACATACGGTCCCGAGAACGATGGTGGATTCATGCCGAAATCGCCGCCGTCCTTGGTTGCCTTCATCACCGCATCTTCGGATACGATATGGCCTACCGCATAAGGGAATGCGATGTTAAAGAGTGGCATGAACGGGGTCTTGAGTACGATTACGCCAGTATAGTCATCTTCTATCTCGACGTGATCGAGCGAGCCCCAATTATCTTTGACCGGCGATTTGTGCTTGATCCCCCGCTCAAAGGAAAATTTTACGTCCCCGGCGGTAAGTTCGCCGTAATCGCCAGTGAATTTGATTCCTTTTTTTAGGCGAAAGCGGATATGGGTTGGATCGACCTGCTCCAGTTTTTCGGCCGCTTCTAACTCCCAGCCCCATTCGGAGCCCGGCTTGAATCGCGTGAGCTTCGAATAGAGACACTCCATCACGCTCACTTCAGAGACCGCAGTGTAGAATTGGGGATCCATCTTGGAAATATCGTTGGTTGAAGCAGCTGTGAGGACCTTTCCTTCCGCAGCCCAGATCGCGCTGGATAGGGGCATTCCAGCCGCGACGATCCCCCCTCCGAACACTGAAGTGGTCTTAAGGAAGGTTCTGCGGCTAACACCATCTTGATAATAGTTCATAGTTGTTCCCCTTGATTTAATCGAAAAGCTTGCAGATGGAGTGGGCCTGCTATCGCGCGAGCCGCGCCAGAGGGCATCCCACACCGTGTGCTCTCCTAGCCAAGCGCAGCTGCTCTCAATCGCATTGAGAGGACGAATGCAGAAGCCAGTTTCACGCGAGCTCCATCGGGGAGATATTAGATCGCGCAATGGGGATCGCATTGACATATTCGGCCACTCTTTTGACAATTGCCGCCACATCGGCCCACCGAAGCGGAGCATCGCATGCATGATGACGGCGAGCTTGCGGGTGAGCGAACGCGGAGCGTTTGAATCCGATCTTTTCGCGCAGCTTTATACCCCAATTGCGCAAGTCGCTGTTGGTCCGGCTGCGGGTTAGGATCACTACCGCGGCTTTATAGAGAAGCGAACGCACATGGGTGTCTCCGCGTCGAAAGATATAGCCGTTATTAATCTACTTCGCCTGACTGATAGCGCCGCGTCATCAACCCGAGCCACGCGCCTACTGAGCGCAATCGCTTGAAGTTCGCGGGTTCCTTGATGGCAGTTAGGTAGGCCTGATCGGCCCGAAACTGCGATTTTGGCCAAGTTGTGGAACGTTGGCGGCACGGATTGACTGGCATGGCGGCTTCTTGAGAATTCACTCTTGGCAGACGGAGTGGATGTATTGGTTAGCGTGTTTCGCTCGAGGCGATCGACAGGAGTGGAGCCTCCCTTTTGCCGACATCGACTTTTGACCGTCAGGGCGGCCGGATCGAGGCTTGGACTGGCGGTTCAACTGAAGTTTTTCGCCGCGTAAGGATATTTCGCAACCGCGGGGGCTGAGGCTCCCGACGAGCCGGTTTCGTATCTGGCCGAGGAGTTTGGCGTCAGCAAGGTAGATTTCTGCCAATATGATTTTACCAGGGCGGCGCCATGCGCCGAGATTTTGCGCCATCTTTGGTTTTCGCCGGTTGAAGCGGGCCGATCGAGCCGCGCTTGCGAGCTGGATAGCGACGGAGCATTGCCCACAAAGCAAGGCAACCGCCAGGTGGGAACTCAAGATCATCAAGTGCTGATATGGCGGCGTATGTCAAAAAAATGGCCTAATGTGTCAATGCGATCCTAATTGAGCGATCTAGTATGGGCGGAGTTCGCATGGAATGGCTTGCGAGCGGCGCCCTTCGCAGATCGCTTCTCTGAAGAATGTTTTGTGTTGAGCACCGATGAGGCCGCTCGTGCGTTCCGAGCAATGATTGGAAGGTCTTGGCGTGATGACTGGCTCTAATCAGACAATCATGCTTGCCCTTTCGATGATGGTTTTGCGCCGCGCAACGTGTTAGCGGCGCAGGACGGGGATTCGCGGCCCCTCGCGATCCTCACTCCCTTCGTTCCGCGAGGCGAACCGAGCAAAAACAGTAGATCGTTGAGTAAGTTGCGATTGATCCCGTCAGTTCTGAAAAAGTTGGCAACCGCCGTTGCTTTGTTCACCTTTGCCCGCGCACCCAGCGCGTCGGCTCAAGATCTCCCTGGAAAGGGCATAGTCGTCCGACCGATAAAAGGCGAAGATGAGAACTCCGTGTTCCAACATCTGGTTGTACAGCGTGGCCGAGAGGCACTCGGCTATCCGGTTAAAAAGATTCAGATAGCGCATCATCCCACAATTCATCTGGCTGTCGCAAACGGCGAGGTCGACTACATGGTGCACCAACCGCTTCACGACGCATCCTTTGTGTGAATGGGCACCATGTTCGGCTCCGACCATTACGGCATCAAGCCTGATCTGATCACCATCGCCAAGGGCTTGACCTCGGCCTATGCGCCGCTGCCGGGCGTCATCGTCGCCGATAAGATGCGGCAGGTGCTGGTTGAGGGCTCCGACAAGTTAGGCTCGCTCGGCCATGGCTGGACCTATTCGGCGCATCCGATCTGCGTCGCTGCGGACGTGGCCAATCTCGAACTGATCGACGAGATGGAACTGGTGACAAATGCCCGCGAGACCAGCGCTTATTCCCGTGTGGAGCTTGCCAACGCCGTCGGTGGCCACAAAAATGTCGGCGAGGTTCGCGGTGACGGCATGCTGGCGGCGGTCGAGTTCGTCGCCGACGGGGACGACCGGGTGTTCTTCGACGCCTCGCAGAAGATCGGGCCGCAGGTGGCAACGGCACTTGCCGCAAACGGCGTCATCGGCCGCGCCATGCCGCAGGGCGACATTCTTGGTCTTGCCCCGCCGCTCTGCCTGACCCGCGAGCAAGCCGGCATCGCTTCGAAGACAGCGTACGCGGGCAGGAGTGTGTTTGCCAATCTCTGAGATCGATTATTACCCCCCAAATCGGAGCAACCACCATGACAATCCGGCTTCCAATTGATCCAATTGAGGTCTTCCAGCCCAACGAACAGGCGCTCGAAGCTATACGTAGGGCTGAAGTCCGCGGATCGTGGGAGTTTCCTTTACACCAGGTGGCAAACGGCACGCCAGAGGGGACGGGCAACGGCCTTGAGTACTGGTTTTACACTAGTAGGTATCCCATTACGAAAACCTCGCGAGAGGTCTCAGACGCGTTATCGTCGTTGAAAGCTGGCGACATATCATTGCCGACTGGCTGGGTTGAAGAGACCGCCGTCAGTCTAGCTGCGTGTGGCGATCTTATTCAGGCCGCGGACCTGGAAGCATCAAACAATCAGCTTTTCTCGCAAATTAAAGATGTCGTCTTCGATAAAGACGTGTCCTTTGCAAACTATGAATCCGTGGTTGCCGATGCTCACAAAGTCAATGAAGTAATGCCTGATATAACTTCGTTTCGCATGTGCTGCACAATTGAGCAGTACCGTACATTGACGTCTCATAACACTGCGCGTTTCGACGTCCTTAATATGGCGAATAATCACGCAAATGACCTTGGTGTTGACGAGCTTACTCGCACGCAGGACATCGCAGAAAGCGATGGAATACTTACCATTGGCGCCCCGCGGAATAAAGCCGAGTATGGCAAATGCAAGACCCTCACAAAAAATGGGATCAAAATTGGTTTTGTTTCCGCTACATACAGCCTTAACGGATTTGCATTGCCTCCAGGGCATGAATTCCGAATTCACGTGTCTAGACTCATGTCTCGACATGTACCTACAGAGTTAGATTTGCTGCGAGCTCAGATCGCTGATTGTAAAGAACAGGATTGTGATTTTATAATCGCGTCCATCCATTGGGGAGTGGAATTCGAGTTTTTTCCTCTGCTTGGACAGATCGAAGCGGCTCACGCCCTGGTAGAAGAGGGTGTTGATCTGATTTTAGGCACTCATCCGCACGTCATTCAACCTGTTGAGTATTATCGCCCCAAGGGGGATCCGCACCGTACCGCGATTATAGCCTATTCCCTTGGCAGCCTCACATGGGACTGGTTTACGGCACCGCACCTCATATTAAGCCTTGTATTGAACTTAAATATTTCAAAGGGCAGGACAATTGCTGGTGAACAGCGAACTTATTTAAAGAGCGCTCAACCAATTCCCATTATTCGGAACATATCCTTAGACAAAGGCAAGAGGACGATGCAGCTCGAAAAGCTGGGCGACCGTCTTGACGAGATCGGCAACGCTACGGGTGGTGACCTAATCAAGATGAAAGATTATTGCGATCTGGTTTTAGGGCAGGGTTGGGCCCGCTCGAGCGTCGTGCCTGAGTAGTGAATCGTAGGACTCCCATGGGGCCTGGCGGGGTCGATGCCAAACGTCGCGACGCTGATGGAAGCGTTGGGGGGGAAAGTTCTGACGCCCAGGACCAGGAAACTGACTTGGGCGATCGAAAAGAAGTGCTACGCGCAGCGGCGTGCCTACGGCCTAGACGGGCTCGATCCGAAGACCTTCCGCTACGCGTCGCGACGGCCGGACGGCACCGCCGTGCGGGTGCGGCTGAGGAACTGGCACTCGAGCGGCGCCGGTTCGGCTACCGGCGGCAGCATGTCCTGCTGCGGCGAAAGGGAACCGAGCTGAATCACAAGAAGCTGTTCCGTCTCTATTGGGAGGAACGGCTGACGGTGAAGAAGCGCGGCGGCCGCAAGCGGGCGCTGGGCAGCGAGCGCCCATGACACTGCCGCAGGGACCGAACCAGCGCTGGAGCCTCGGCTTGGTATCGGACATTCAGGCCGACCGGCGGCGGTTCCGGGGTCCTGCCGGTGGTCGACGACTTCACTCGCGAGAGCCTGGCCCTTCGTGGTCGACACGCCGCTCTCAGGAATGCGCGTGGCGCGGGAAATCGATGCTCCGCGTCGAGGTGCGCGGCCCGCCCCTGATGATCGTCTCCGACAACGGCACCGAGCTGACGTCGTGGGCGATCCTGCAGTGGCAGCACGATCACCGTGTCGAGTGGCACTACATCGCGCCCGGCAAGCCCATCCAGTGCGAATTTCGCAAAAGCCGGACAGAGATCCTGCTAAGTCGCGGACGGTCGTTTCACTAAGTCGCGGACAGTTTTGGCGGCGCTGGTCCTCGGGTGCCTGATTGTCGGGTGGAGTACCGACTTCGCCAGCGCCTAGTCTCTCATGTTCCCTGTCAAGGCTGAGCGCAAGACGGATGGTCTGCTCGGCGTGGGCGAAGCAGTCGGATCGGCTGAAGCTGCACAGGGCTGGGGGTGGAGCTCTGAGACGACGGTTGATCAGACTCTCATCCGCGGGTTGGATACCGCCTTCCGTGTCTTCGTCTCGGGGCTGTCCTCTGTCTAGAGGGCGGGCGTCGAGCGGGTTGGCTCGGCCACATAACTAGCGACGGGAGTTCCCCACCGTGGCCCCACCCCCAACGCTGTGCAGCGGGTCGGGTCGAGACCTGTCTATGACGGTGCGACCTCCCGACCGATAGCCCACAAGAAGGCGGCCATCTCGCGTGCGATCGCGGCCACGACCACTGGTGGCTTCTTGCCGGCGGCGTACAGGCGGCGATAGCGAGTGCAGAGCCTGATTTGCGCCTTCCAGGCGATGTCGCGGACAGCCTTCGGCAGACCCTCGAGCCGGAGCCTCAGCGCTTCGCTGACCCTGGCGGGGTAGCGGTAAGTCCAAGCCGCTTCGACCAAGGCGCGGCGGGCGCGTCGATTGCCGGCGAGCGTAAGGCTCGACCGGCGGACCGTATCGCCAGTCGAGCGCTCTCCCGGAACCAGGCCGAGGAAGGCCATCAACTGCGGCGGCGTATCGAAGCGGCGCACATCGCCGATCTCGGCCGCGAAGATCACTGCGACCAGGAACGAGGCGCCGCGCATCGCCTGATAGGCCTCGACGACCCGTGCCATGGACCAGGTCGGCACGATGGTGCGTAACTGCTCGTCCAGGCGGCGTAGCCGCTGAGCGGCGTCCTCGATCGCGTCGATCTTCTCCTGGAAGACAATCTGCTGCGCCATATGCTCGAAGCTCGGGCGGGCAAGCCAGCGCCGGTGCGCCAATGTCCAATGACCGCCGCCCTCGTAGATCCGGCCATGGCGCAGAAGGAAGGAGAGCAGTTGCTGGCGTTTACGGCGCAGATCGTCGCCTGCAGTTTCCCGGGCCCGAACCAGATCGCGGACAGCCTCATGGACGACGTCCGGCACCCACACTCCAGTCAGCTCGCCCGCCCGATGCAGCCGCGCCAGCGTGACCGCGTCCCGTCGGTTCGTCTTGATCCGCTCGCCCGACCGCTTCGGGATCAGGGCCGGCGCAACCACCATGCAGTCGTGACCAAGATCGCGAACCTGCCGGCACAACCCGTAACCCGTCGGCCCGGCCTCGAAGCAGACGTGCAGTCGATCATACTTCTTTCCCAGCTTCTTGATCGTCCGCTCTATCGCTGCAGGACTATTTTCGACCTCGCCGACAAACCGGACCTCGCCGGTGCGGCCGCCCTCCGCGATCGCCACCGCGTGCTTCTTCTTGGCTACATCAAACGCGACAAACGCTTCGCTATACTCTCCCATGGCTCGCCCTCCGTGCGTGAGGATCGGCTCGGCCCATCCGAGCAACCCTCGTCTCTTAATCGCACGAAAGGGCGGGCCACCGATCTCAGCCCTGGAACATGACGTCTAGCCATCCGTCGACGCAGCGAGAAAGCGGAGAAAGCAGAGTGGAGTGGACCCCATTTTCACCGGACATGCGGCGGTTGGGTTTAGGCACTGAGGCGCAAGAACTCGCGAGGTGACCTCACAATAATCGTCGATCCATTTGGGCAGCAAGGCCAGGATGGTGTCGGCGTCTGGGAGGATGACGATCGAGGCATAGTCCCTTTTTAGGGTTTTCGACGAAGGCCTCGGACATGCCGTTGCTCTGTGGGCTTCGAACCGGGGTGTAGAGTAGGTCGATGCCGAGGGCCGTGGCCACCTGTGCAGTCCTGGCGGGCGTCGAGCTTGTCGGTCTTGGCCAGAAGCCCGCCGGCCTCGGCGAAGCAGCGGATCCGGACGGGGTTGCGACTGGCGCTGTCGATGCCGGCCTCGGCCAGAGCGTGGCGCAACAGCCGGTCGTGGACGCCGGTCGCCTCGAAGACGACGAAATCGCGCCCGGCGCCAGCCCGGCCACGAACGCCGCGATCGGCCCGGCCTGGTTGGCGAGCCGCCGGAAGCTGCGGCTCGACGGATCGAACATGTCGAGCATGTCCTTGGAGATGTCGCAACCGATGTAGTTATGCTGTATCATCACCGTGCCTCTTCCTGTGGTGCGAGGTCTGTGCAGCAGCCTCGTGCAACTGTTCAGGTTGATGGTTTCGAAGCGGGAAGGGAGCCGAGCCATGCCGCGGCCTGTCGGGCAAGACCCGACGACCAGGATTCCCACGGCCTTCTTCCCGCGCCCACCTTACAGCAAAACAAACACACAGGATTCCCAGATGATCTGAGCACCAGCGGATGTTGGAACGCAGGGCAACAACGACACCGTCGTGGGTGCGGGTGGGCCGCAGAGCTGTATGCTTTTGAAGGGTCAGTCCGTTCTGCTGCATGACCCTGAGACACGCTTGGCATTGACCATGGGCCTGCCATCTTTGCGCCTTTGCCGATTCAGCAATGCCGCACCGGCGATAACCATAGGTGGGCCGCTGGTCGATGATCGCGCAGTTCGGCGAGCAGGGCGACGTCTTCGGGCTTGCGATAGGGCCCACGCGGCTTGGAGGGCTTGCTGCTGCGCTCAATCAGATTCGACCGGGAGACGCCCAGGTTCTGGCAATCGCGCTCGTTGGAAATCGCCCTCGGGATCGCTCCACGACAGCAACGGCGACGACCGTTTTTTTGGGCGAGCGAGGTCAAGGGCTTCCTTGAGAATCTCGGCTTCCATGGTCTTTTTGCCCTGCATGCGCTCGAGATCGCGCACCCGCTTCTCCAGTTCGCGGACCTGGAAGAGCCCACAACATCTTCGTCGGCCTGAACGGCGGCATGGCCGCCCTCGAGCATGCGGCGTTTCCAGGCGAAGAGCTGGGAGGGGGAAATACCGGCGGGTCGTGCCACGTAGGAAACGCTTATGCCCGGCTGCATGGCTCCCTCCACCAGCCGAACCTTCTCGGCGACGGACGAGCGCCGGCGGCGCTGCACCGAGGTGATATCTTCGACCCGCCGAAACGGCTCATCGGAACTCTTGGACATAGTCGTCCTCATAGGCGCATGCCTATGCCTTATCGGCTATGCCGCCTGTCCGGTCAAAATGGGGTGCGCTCCACAGAGGAGATTGGCGTTTCGTTCACGACTAGGACTAGAGTCAACGGTGGAGAAAGTAAGCTGCTGATTGCTCGGGCTTGCGAGTGGGGGTTGTTGGTCGGCCGATACAAAGCGTGATTTGAGGTGGGAGCTCTCCCGCATGCAGTTGGAGCACACGTTTGTCCAGTTCCTTGTCTGCTTCCGTGAGACGATGGTTCAGGCGAAGGTAGTCGGTCCAGGTCGGCGTGCGGAATGTTTCCGTCCACTGCATAGGCTTCTGAAGGTTGCGCTGGAGCGTCCAGTGCCGAGCCCCGACGCGGGTGTGTACATGCCGGCGTTCGCGCATGAGTTCCAGGAAAAATTCAACGTTCTTCTCAGGGATCAGATAATCGACCTTGACGACGATGGGACCGCTTCTAGGCTTGAGATTGAGGGCGACTGCCGGGGCGTTGAATTGCTCCAAAGGATCGGGCTCGGATTCGTGGCGTTCGCGAAGAGGAAACAGTACGCCGGCCGCAGCGACGAGCAACAGAGCACCACTAGAGCCCCCCAGCGCCCAGGTCAGAGAGTGGTTCTGCGCCACCGTGCCCCACACCCAACTGCCCGCCGCGATGCCGCCATCTATCAATGCATAATAGATCGAGATGGTGCGACCCACGACCCAGCGCGGGCTCGCCAACTGCACGCTTACGCCAACCCCGGACCAGGCGGTGACCCAACCCGCGCCGCCCAAGGCGAGCGCAATTGCGGCCACGGCAATCGAGGAGGTCAGTGCAAGGGAAAGGGAGCATGCAGCGCAAGCGACGCATGCGAGCGTCATCAGTCGTTCTTGAGACAAGATCCGTCTTAACATGCCATTGGAGATGCCGGCGATGACAGCGCCTGTCCCAAAGCCGGCCATGAGGGCGCCAAAGGCGACCGGTCCTCCTCCCAGCTGATCGCGGACAACCAGGGGCAGCAGCGCTAGTATGGCGATACTCGCCAGGCCAAAGAGAGTTCCGCGCGCGATCGCCGCCTTGATTTCCGAAGACATCGCCGTGAAGCGCACCCCGTCGTAGATCGCCGTCCTCATCGGCTCGCGCGGCAGAGGCGAAGAGCGAACCTTCCATTTGCAGCGCCATATGGTCCCCAGAGGTACCAGGTATGTGAGTGTGGTCACGGCGAGGGCCGTCAGCAGCCCGAACGAGGCAACCACGATGCCGCCGAGCGCCGGGCCCACTGTCCGGACAGTGTTGAAGCCGACTGAAAGCAGGGTAACGGCAGCGGGAACATCGCGTCGCTCCACGATATCGCCGACCGAGGCTTGCCAGGCCGGATCGTTGAGAGCGCCGCCGCATGCGATCAAGAAGCTGAAGCCGAGGATCATCCAAGGGTCGACAAAGCCCAGCGCCACAGCCGCAGTGAGCATTGCAGATGCTATGACCATAATGCACCGGCCGGCGAACATGACCCGGCGACGGTTGAAATTGTCGGCGATGGCCCCGACAAAGACAGATAGAAGGAATGCGGGAAGCGTCGATGACGCCGGTACCAGCGCGACCATCAGATCGGAAGTCGAGATTGTCGCCATCAGCCAGCTGATGGCAACCGTCTGCATAAGCCATCCAAGGCTGGAGACCTGCGTGGCCAGCCAGATCGAACGAAAGGTCCGGTTTCTGAGGGGCGCAAGTGGCGCTGGCGGCGAGCTTAAATTCGCATCTGCGCCTGCCGTCTTTTTCATTTCCTCTTAGCCTTTGGCTTTTATCTGTGAGATCGAGTGCTCGACCAGTCCTGCCACGCAAAGTCAACTCAAGGAATTGAAGGGGCCCTGCAATCGCCAAATCCCTTCGGCTTACAGCTGTACGTCCTCAGCATACCTCGGCACGATGTAACGCTGGTGCGCCGATCATCATCTTCCACCTGAACTGACTACCGCAGTCCCATTCTGATGAGCAGCTTCAGCCGCCTGACAGGCCTGTGTTGCTTACTCGAGTTGCTCTTAAGACGGCGCAAAGCCTCTATTTGGCTAGCATACATGCAAAGCGTTGCTCTTAACCCTGCGGCCGATGAAGTGAGCTCCGGTACCATGATGACCTTTCCCCCGGTTCGCGCTTCGGGCACGTCGAACCACGAGTTCGGTTTTTGGTTTGTGCTGCAAACAACTTGGTCATGCACCCTGTGGCCTCCAGCCGTTAGGTACTTCTTCGCTGTTCGCTGATTCCGCATTGGAGAGCGTAGCGCGGGAGCCAGTCCCCATTCCTGCAAAAAGGGCCGAAAGTTTGCAGTGATCCGGCGTCCAATGAGTATCGCAGCCGAGCAGGTCGGTGCGGAGGTGATGTGGCGGCCAAATCGCGACGATGGTCGACGACAGAACGGGGAGCCACGAAACGTCCGTCGACGGAAAAGATCGCGACAGACGTCAGTACGACAACGTGCGGCACGTTGTTTCGTGATGATGACCGTAGTAGCCCGGGAAGAAGTTCGCAGTGGCAAGTCCGGAGCAGCAAGTCGCGAGGCTCGGTCCAGGCAGTTAGGCCAAGTGGTGGGGAGGGGAGAGCGGACTACCTCTGGGGCCTAGTTAGTCAGTGGGGGAGCGGGGTTTCGCCGGCCGCCCTTACCTGGCGTGTCGACGCTGGCCGACCAGGCAGGCCTGCACGTTGGTGCTCGCTTGTGCGCTGATCGAGGCCCAAGTGCTTGCCACGGAGCGGGTGCATGGCAATGAGATGACGGCGTCGCGCATTGCTCGCGGCAGACGTTGCCTGAGCGCTTACCACGCTTTCGCGGAAGTGAATTAAGCGAAACTGTGGTCGTCTTCACCCAACACGGCCAATTGGTCATTCAGTGCCGATATGGCGGCATATGTCAAGAAACTGACCGAACGTGTCAATACAAATCTAATCGCGCAAGCTAGTCTCACCTGAATGGAGTTCGCGTAAATTTGTTTCGCGAGCGCCGCCCTTGGCAGGTCGCTTTTTAGCAACATCGGCCAATGAAACAGTACGACGATCCCAACAGAGACACGTTCACATGAGCAGCATTAAGGCCTTCCGGGAACTGCAGAATGAAGTAACCGAGTGGCGTCGTTACCTGCACGAAAACCCCGAACTCGGCTATGAGGAACACAACACGGCTAGGTTCGTGGCCGAGAAGCTGGCCTCTTTCGGTATCAACCATATCGAGACGGGGATCGCTGAGACCGGTATTGTTGCGCTAATCCAGGGCGAAGGCGGAGACGGACCTACGATTGGGTTGAGGGCGGACATGGACGCCCTGCCAATACTTGAAAACTCGAACAAACCCTGGTCGTCGACCATACCCGGCAAGATGCACGGATGCGGCCACGATGGTCATACGGCGATGCTGCTGGGCGCCGCCAAATACCTTGCGAAGACTCGCAACTTCAAGGGGTCCGTTGCCTTGATCTTTCAGCCCGCGGAAGAAGCGGGCATAGGCGGCCACAGAATGGTCCAGGAAGGTATCATGGACCGGTTCAGCATCTCAAAGGTTTATGGCATGCATTGCACGCCGGGAATGGAGATAGGCAAATTCGGGATTTGCCCCGGCCTCGCGTTGGCCTCGGTTGACGAGTTCGACATTTTTGTGAAGGGCCGCGGCGGCCATGCGGCGTATCCCCAAAGGATAATCGATCCCATCGTTATTGCAGCGCAGATCATCGTTGGGCTGCAATGTGTCGTTTCGCGCAACACGGACCCGCTCGAGTCGCTCGTCGTCTCCGTTACCCAGTTGCGCGCTGGGGAGGGCTATAACAGCATTCCAGAACACGCTCAGATATCTGGGACTGTTAGAGCTCTCTCACCCACACTGCGCGATTTTGCCCAACGACAGATCTCCGAGTCCGCGAACGGAATTGCGCGCGCCTTCGGCGGCGGTATCGACTTCAAGTACCACCGTCTGGAGCCCGTCACCGTCAATCATCCGGAAGAAACTAGTCTGGCGATTAAGGCCGCGCGCGACATTGTGGGCCACGATGCAGTGACAGACCGGCTCAAACCTACAATGGGAGCGGAAGATTTCGCGTATATGCTGGAGGCGAGGCCAGGAGCTTACATTTATATTGGGAATGGCTCAACTGCCGACGTACATAACCCTGCCTTTGACTTCAACGATGAAGCCATACCTTACGGCATCGGCTACTGGGTAAAGCTGGTCGAGACGTCGATGCTGGCGGCGTGAAGGTTGGTGCAAACCCATCCAGTCTAGTTGCCGGAACAATGAGGGAGAACAAATAACGAGCATATCCATAAAACCGCAGAGTTTTCATCCACTCGCTATGGAGCCCGAATTGGAAGTCGCCGACGAGCCAGTCAGCATGCTGGACGTATCAGTTGATATCCAAATCATCATAGCTGATGCTGGAACTTCGAGCATCGCGGGGGTTGGCGTATGTTCTCAATCATACATGAAATTTACTTGGCGGCAGCCATTGCCGACCGCGTTTTGGTTATGCGGGCGGGGAGGATCATCGAAGCGGGTTTCCCGCGCGATGTTCTGAAGCATCCCCGCGAACACTACACCCGCAAGCTTCTCGCCGCTGCGCCATCCCTCGACGAGGCCTTGGAACTGAGGGCGGCACAGAGACGAGTGTCGGTGGACTGAACCGCCGCCTTCCAGATGCATCTCAGGATGTTCTGGCCGAAATTTGGAGGCTGCATGTGTACGCGACGCGGCCGTAAACTTGACAGAGGGAGATGACATCAAATGAACAACCCTGTCGCCGAGATGTCGAGCGATCTGGCCGCAAGTCCCGCGAAGACGACGTCGTCGACTTCTCTTTACCTGCGTCACCTACCCCTGTTCCGTGGAAGGCAGGATCCTGAATTCTTCAAGATCTTCGATGTGGTCAACGCGCTCCCGCTTGATGACGCGCATTGTCACCTCGTTACCGACCGCGATGCGATTACTACCCCCCAGCGCTATCTTGAGCGCATTTCGCTGGCCGGATACCCTTTTCCTAACTACTTCCCCGCAGGGATCTATAACCGTTGGCTCACCGGTGACGAGGCAACCCGGCACGACCTTGACAAGACATACGGAATCCAGGCCAAGGTCGATGAGATGACGTACCATCTGTCCCAAAGCATTTTCATCAAATTCCTGACAAAGGAGCTGGCACAGTTCCTGAATTGCGAACCAACATTCGAAGCCGTCATCGAGGCACGGAATGACCGTGGCCGGGATTATTGGTCCTACGTCAACGCCCTTTTCCGCGACGTCAACCTGGAAAACATCATGCTCGATACCGGCTACCACGAAAGCTGCGGCCGGCCGGCCATCGAGAAATTCGAAGAGGCAATCCTTCCCTGCCGGACCCACAGGATTGCCCGCATCGAGGAGATCCAGCGCGAATTATTTAGCATGGAGATTTCTTTCGACGAATTCGAGGGTCTCTACTTCGAACGCCTTCTCGACATCATGGATGGCACGGGCAATCTCGGCAAGAAGTCCGTCGGTATGAAGTCTTACCTGCTGCCGTATATCGGCCTAATCGAACCGCTTTACGATCGGACTCTTGCGGCAAAGTCGTGGAATGCGATGCGGAAATCCTACGCGGAATTGCCGTTCATGGAACGGCAGGCGGCGTTCAATGTCTCGAAGGACCTGCGGCGGTACACGTTCACGATGACGCTGGAGGAATGCCTTAAGCGGGACATGCCGATGCAAATCCACACCGGCGACGGCGAAGCGCCAGAGGTGATCCTGCGCAATCAGGACCCATTCTACCTGGAGGAAGTGGTCCGGTTCGACAAGGACAACATGATGCGGATGCCGAAGATCATCCCGCTGCACGCCGGCTATCCCTCGGTCGGCAAGGCGGCATGGCTGAGCCACCTGTATCCGAACTGCTATTTCGAGCTGTCGATCATGACCCCGTTCGTCCACCAGAGCCTCTACGAGAGGTATAAGCAGGTCATGGAGGCGGTTCCGCTCTCAAAGATCCTGTTTGCGAGCGACAACTACCACGTTCCCGAATTGTTCTGGCTCGCCGGACGGTGGGGTAAGCGATATCTCGCGAAAGCGTTGACCGACTATGTCGTAGGCGGAAGTCTCGCCTTCGACGAGGCGATAGAGGCGGCGCGCATGGTCCTCCATAAGAATAATCGTGCAGTCTACAATTTGAGCGACGTCTGATCAAAAATGGTATTCAGACCCCGGTGGCCATCTTCGCCGGCATGATCGGGTTCGACCTGCCTCGCCGCCTCAGCCGAATTGTCACCGTCACCGATCTGCGCATGGAGCGCATCCTTCGCCGAGCCGGCTGGCCGCTTGCTCGGATCGGCGAGCCGCACACAATCGGCGCCACCGGTGCGGTGGCCGGATATCCCCGAGCCTCCAGCGACAGGAGGACGTTCTTCATGTCCAGTGCTGTGGTCGTGAAGGGCGCCGGGTGCTCGTGAACCGAGCCCGCTTCTCTTTTCCGGGCTCAAGCGGACTCGGCTGTAGCCGTTCATCACCGTCCAGTTCGCACGGTCGACGTGACTGCGCAGAGAAGCGCAACGTCTATAAGATAGTTCGGTCACTCCCCAATCCTGCAGCGTTGAGGCGATGTTTGCAGGAAACCGGCCTTGAGCGCTGCAATTCTGCCGTCAATCGACGCTCTGGGAAAGCTAGTTTGAAGGCATCAAATCATCCACTTGGAGTCATTGATGAGGGGCACCGCAACCACTGCACTGCAGAGGCTCAGACGGCCGGACCTTTTGCAAGAATGTGCATATATCAATGGGACTTGGGCCTCAAAATCTGAAAGCCTCGCGATAGTGGATCCTGCAACTGGCGAAGCCTTGGCCCAGGTAGCCGCCTGCAAAGCGTCGGATGTGGACGATGCGGTTCTTTTCGCGAGAGCCGCGTTCCTCCGGTGGCGCGACATGCTTCCCCCAGAACGTGGCGCATATCTGCGGAAGTGGGCAACCGGTATGCGTCAAAACGCGGAAGATCTAGCCGTGATCATGACTGCCGAACAAGGCAAGCCCATCGCGGAAGCTCGAGGTGAGATTGCGTATGCGGCTGGCTTTCTGGACTGGTTTGCCGCAGAGGGTGAGCGGGCCTACGGCGAAACCATCCCCAGCCATCTCGCCGGGAGCCGGCTGGCCGTGCAGATGCAGCCGATCGGAGTGACTGTCGCTATCACCCCATGGAACTTTCCCTCGGCAATGATTACCAGAAAAGCTGGAGCCGCGCTGGCCGCTGGCTGCCCCATGATCGTCAAGCCGGCCCCAGAAACGCCCTTATCGGCGCTGGCGCTCGCCCGCCTTGCCGAGGAAGCCGGCATCCCCGTTGGCGTGTTCCAGGTGGTAACTGGTGAGGCGCCGCCGCTGGCCAGGCGTTTGTTGGAGCATACCGTGGTGCGGGCGTTCTCCTTTACCGGCTCGACCGAGGTTGGTCGCCTCCTGCTCCAGGAGTCGGCGAAAACCGTAAAAAAGGCTTCGCTGGAACTCGGAGGCAATGCTCCCTTCATCCTGTTTGACGACGCACCTATCGAAGCTGCGGTCGCCGGTTGCATGGCTGCCAAATTCGCCACATCCGGCCAGGACTGCCTGGCGGCGAACAGAATCTACGTGCAGAGGAGAGTCTATGAACAGTTTGTGGAGAAATTCGCACAGGCCACCAGAGATCTGAAAGTTGGGCACGGGTTGGAGCCGGGGGTCGACATCGGTCCAATGACCAAGGCGTCTGGTGCCGAAAAGTGCAGGCAGCAGATCTCCGAGGCTCTCTCAGAGGGGGCCAGAATGGTGACCGGCGCACAAGACAACTTTCTCGGCGGGAACTTTGTCACACCGACGGTGCTCGCCGACGTGACTGACGACATGCGGGTGGCCAGGGAAGAAACCTTCGGGCCTGTGGCTGCTATCTTGCCCTTTGACGACGAAGGGGAGGTGCTCGAGCGCGCGAATAATTCCGAGATGGGCCTCGCGGCCTATGTCTACACCCGAGACCTCAACCGTGCGATGCGGCTCACCGATCGGCTCGAATACGGCATGGTCGCGGTCAACACGCCGAAATTCACTGGTGCGCCGATCCCGTTTGGCGGGTGGAAACAGTCCGGTCTTGGCCGGGAAGGCTCCAAACATGGCATCGCCGAGTATCTGGAACCCAAATACACCTGCTTCGGGAATCTTGTAGCGTGAGAGGATTGCGTCCAATGACGATCAACATCGGGGAAATCGGCGAAAAGGACAGGAACAGCGTCCTGCATCCATTCACGCAACTTAAGGATTTTGCCACCGGTAAGCTTGGCGATCCGACCATCGTCGAGACAGGCAAAGGGATTCGCATCCAGGATGCGAATGGCAACCAACTGATCGACGGCTTCGCCGGTCTCTATTGCGTGAACGTCGGCTATGGCCGGACCGAAGTCGCCGAGGCGATCTCTCGTCAAGCTTATCGTCTCGCCTATTACCATTCCTACGCCGCGCACACGACGGACGAACTCGCGATTCTGTCCGACCGCCTCGTGAAGATGGCGCCAAACAAGATGAGCAAGATCTTCTACGGGATGTCCGGCTCGGACGCCAACGAGACACAGGCCAAGCTCGTCTGGTACTACAACAACCTTCGGGGCAAGCCAAACAAGAAGAAGATCATCTCGCGCGAGCGCGGCTACCACGGCTGTAGCGTCATCTCCGGCTCAATGACCGGCATGAGCTTTTATCATGACCATATGGACCTTCCCCTGCCGCGGATTCTCCATACTGGGGTTCCCCACTTCTACTGGGGAGCGCAGCCGGGGGAGACGGAACAGGAATTCTCCAAGCGTCGCGCGGCCGAACTGGATGACCTCATCCAGCGCGAGGGTCCAGATACAGTGGGTGCATTCATTGGAGAGCCGGTCTTGGGCACGGGCGGCATTACCCCGCCCCCTGCGGGCTATTGGGAGGCGATCCAACCTGTCCTCAGGAAGCATGATGTCCTCTTGATTGCAGACGAAGTGATTACTGGCTTCGGCCGTACCGGCTCCATGTTCGGTTCACAGCACTATGGCATCGAGCCTGACCTCATCACGATCGCGAAGGGGCTGACATCCGCATATTTCCCGCTGTCCGCCGCCATGGTGGGAGAGAAGGTCTATGAGGTGCTTGAAGCCGGAGCGGACCGCGTCGGCGCATTCTCTCACGGCTACACCTATTCCGGCCACCCTATTGGCGCGGCGGCGGCAAATGCGGTTCTCGATATCGTCGAAAGGGAAGACCTTGCGGGAAACGCAAGCGAGGTCGGCGCGTTTTTCCAAGCCCAGCTGAAGGAGAAATTCTCGCAATTGCCGATCGTTGGCGAAGTGCGCGGGGTCGGGCTTATGGGCGCGATCGAATTCGTGGCCGATCGCAACAATAGGAAGCGCTTCGATCCGATGCTCAAGGTTGGCGCGCGAATATCCAAGGCAGCCCGTGACCGTGGTCTTATTGCTCGCGCGATGCCGCACGGAGACATTCTGGGTTTTGCCCCGCCCCTCGTAGTAACGAAAGCCGAGGTCGAAGAGATCGTCGCCATCGCCGAAAGCGCTGTCCGTGTTGTCATGGATGAACTCACCCGCGATGGCCAAAGAATCTGAGACATCGACCGCAGGAATCGCTCATCCGCGAGCACTTGGTAAGGCGAGTGATCCAAGTAAGGGAGTTCTCAATTGGGTTCGGTGACAGTACCAGAGCTCCGGTCCGGCGAAGGGCAAGTGGCGATGGGGCCGGGGGCTGCTGTTCAGCTGCATTCCTCGCCCACCAGCTTTCTGCACAGCGTTGACCAGAATTTCCGCCATGCGATGGAGTTCCTCGATCTGCCTGAGGGATTGGCCGAGCGGATCATTCAGTGCAACTCGACATACACAGTGCGGTTTGGTGTCAGGCTGCGCGGCCGGATGTACAGCTTCGTCGGCTGGCGCTCCGTTCACAGCGAGCATTGCGAGCCTGTCAAAGGGGGCATCCGGTTCACGCCCGATGCGGATGCTGAGGAGGTTGAGGCGCTCGCAGCGCTGATGACCCTCAAATGCGCGCTGGTCGACGTCCCGTTTGGCGGCTCAAAAGGAGCACTCAGGATCGACCCGCGTGAGTGGACTCCTCAGGAGCTCGAGCGCATTACCCGCCGTTTCACCCAGGAGCTCAGCAAGCGCGGCCTAATCGGTCCTGGGCTCAACGTGCCAGCTCCTGATGTGGGCACAAGCGAGAGGGAAATGGCCTGGATGGTCGACGAGTTCCGCCGGGCCAATCCGATGGATGTGATCAATGCGCGGGCCTGCGTTACCGGCAAGCCACTCTCCAAGGGCGGTATCGCCGGGCGCACAGAAGCGACTGGCAGAGGTGTGCAGTTCGCCATTCGCAGCTATCTACAGGATCCGCGCACAGCCGGGTTGAAGCAGGGCCGGGACCTGAAGTGGATATCTGTGGCGGTGCAGGGCTTTGGCAATGTCGGCTATCATGCCGCCAAGTTCCTTTCCGAGGATGATGGCGCATTGATCACGGTCGTTTCCGAACGCGATGGCTACGTCGCCCATCCGGAAGGCCTTCCCATCGAGGCGCTCAAGCGACATCAGCTCCGGACGGGCAGCATCCTCGGCTTTCCCGATGCAGAGTCATTCGATGGCGATATGACTGGCCTGGAACGGCCGTGCGATATTCTCATACCTGCCGCCATGGAAGAAGCCATCCATGTCGGCAACGCTGAGCGCATCCAGACGCAACTCATCGTCGAGGCGGCCAACGGCCCGATCACCTATGAAGCTGACAAGATGCTTCGCTCCCAAGGGATCACGATCCTTCCCGATCTCTATGTCAATGCCGGCGGCGTGGTCGTAAGTTATTTCGAATGGGTGAAGAACCTGACCCACATTCCATTCGGCTTAATGGAGAGGCGGCGGCGGGAGCGACGCAACCAGACAATTGCCACGGCGCTTGAGCGAATGACCGGCAAGACGTTTCCCGCCGACATGCGCGACGACTTTCTTGAAGGGGGCGCCGAGATCGATCTAGTTCGGTCCGGCCTCGAGGACGTCATGCGCAGCACGTGGGCACGTATCGCAAACCTCCTCGAGGAGCAGCCTGAACTCAACGACTACAGAACGGCCGCATATGTCGCGTCGATTGGCCAGATCGCCGGCGCTTATGAGGCAATAGGCATCTGAAGCCCCTAGTTTCAGAACCAACACAAAGCGCAGGCGAGCGATGTCGGAATTTGACGATCCACAGGGAGAGGCTTTCAGTCGGCCCAGCAGGCGACTGTCCACGTCACTCGCGTTGGCACGGCGCCCTTCTGTATGCTGCGGCTGTTGGCTCAAACAGCGGCAACTCCGAGCGCTCACGGACGTCGGCAGATCATCACGCGACCAGGACCTAAGCGCGGCGCGCCCTGTCGGTGTCCTCCCACCGGTAGGGCGCAGGTTGTTCAAGGCGCTGGATAGGAGTGCTTGCAGCGCATCTATGATTGAAGGCTTGAGGAGATGACCCGCGGGATAGCACATCGAGCTTCGACATCTCTGCCACGCCACTGCTGCCCCCATGGTATCTTCCGGCGCGCGGCCGAAGTGCATCGCATCAAGTAGTAAGCGGCTCGGAGTTCACGGTTCGAAGAGTCCAGCAGTGGCGCGAAGACGATTGGCGCGAAGTTCGTGCGAACCTCGCGGCGTCTTGTACAGAGCTCGTCGCAGGCTGGCCGATCCCGCGAGATCGGCTGCGCTCATGTCGGGAGACTGCCCCTCGCGTCCACACGTCCGGACCTTGCGCAGTGAGAAATTGAGGCATTGAGTTTTCGAGGCATATCGAAGGACATGCAAATTGTATTTGAGACGTTCCTGGAAAAGCTGTCGGAAAGCGTCTACGAGGCGGATTTTCGCGAAGCCATGGCTGGGGCGGTCGCAGGACTTGAGCTTCTCGCCTTCGCCTATTTGGCATTGCCGCCGCAACGTTCGGGCGAGCCCAGGCTGATCTCGAACTATCCATGTCGCTGGACCGCGCACTACCTGCAAAACCGGTATCAGAAAGTGGATCCGGTCATTATTCGTGCACGGTGTGGCGGATGCCCGTTTCGGTGGGGATCGGATATGCGAGGCTTTGCGACATCACAGGTTCAGCAGACGCTGTTCGAAGAAGCGGCCGAGTTCAGCATCCGCTGTGGTTTGACGATCCCGATTGTTGACCGCCGCGGCTGCTTTGCCGCAGTTACTTTTGCCGCTGATGAACCCAATCCAGCGTTTCTCCGGGTCGCTGAACGGTATGAACAAGCTCTTCAGCTCATGGCCACCTGTTTTCACATTCACGTTCGCCATAAGCTATCCGGCAATAGGACGGTGGACGGCGTTTTGCTGACGCCCCGTGAATATGAGTGCCTGCAATGGGCGGCGCGCGGCAAGTCCGCCTGGGAGATCGCCTGCATATTGGGCATCAAGCCGCGGACCGCCGCCTTCCATCTGGACAATGCCAAGAAGAAGCTCGGCGTACGCACCATCACCCAGGCGGCCGTGCGACTAGGCTTAGGTTTTAGGCTAGCCAACTCCAGTCTGGGATCAACTGACAAGCCCTTCTTCGGATCGCCCGCTTGAGATGCCCCGCTGACCGCCGAGTCGCAGTTCGCGGTTGAGCAAGGCGTGATACGCCGATACCATAGGGCGGCCGCTGGTCGACCAGTCGGCGCCTCATTGGGCAGCGGCCAAACCTGTCAACGCGATCCTGATAACGCGGGCTAATCTCACCGGACGGAGCTCGCGTGGGAAAGGCAGAATAGCACGCTGATCGTTGTGAATTTGGCGGAGCGGAGATACAGTGAAACTACTTGATCGGCAGGAATGGACCATCTCCGCCTCTGCGGCGCTCTGCACGTTCCGACAAATTTCGGCAAATAATCCTCATTGGGCGGCGATATCTGCGAATTGTTGGCCCTGCAGGAAAGGGGACTGCATGCCACAATAGGGCTCCCCAATGTGGCATCGCAATAGCGAAGACACAAGGGAGCACCTAACGGTGTAACAGCGCCTAGACTTCCCATAATGCACCTCCATCGAGATGAATGTTGAATTACCCCAAACGCCGTCGTCACATCACAATCGATTCATCGATCACGGGGACGTGCTCTAGTCGGGAGGCCAGAATGGGTGCAGGACGAAGTTGGAAGGCGTTGCAGCACCAGTCTTCGTCTTCCTCCGGACGGAATATGGCCGGGAAAGCGGCCGTTTCCACTGATCTTCCGCCATCTGCGCCGAAGGGTGCCGTCGAAAGTTCCGAAGGCACTTACGAGCCCTTCGCCGGCATGATCAAGTTCGGCCTGTCGCGCTGTCTCTGCCGAATTGCCACCCTGACTGACCTGGGCATGGAACACATCCCTCGCCGCGCCGGCCGGCCGCTTCCGCGGATCGGCGAACCGCACACAATCGGCAGCACCCGCGCCTCCTGAGGGAGCTTATGTCTCATCACCGAGCCTTCGCTTTCCCGCCCGATTGCACCAATGTTCGGCGATGATCACCCTTCACCCGAGGGCGCCTGCGCAGGTGTGGAGACATGAGAGGCCGCTGATTGTTCCTGTTCGGTAGGAAACGGTGTGATCGACCAACTGATTGAGTCAACGGCACGCTGGAGTATTGCCTCTGTTTGAGCACGGCTAGGTGAAGCGGCGAGGACATATCCGATGCAGTCTCGGTAATCCCCTTTCCTGACGATCGGCGTCTTGGGTTTGACATACAATTTCACCTCTG
>NZ_RZOL01000300.1:0-7610 GCF_004022985.1 Mesorhizobium sp. M7A.F.Ca.ET.027.02.1.1
TGCCCAGGCTGCTCAACATCCACGGCCGGCCGCAGACCGTCGACGGCAAGATCCTGAAACCGATGGAGAATTACGGCCTGAAGGTAATGTCGATGGGTTTCCTCGTCGACGAGGAAACGCCGATGATCTGGCGCGGCCCGATGGTGATGTCGGCGCTGACGCAGATGCTGCGCGAGGTCGAATGGGGCCGTCTCGACGTGCTCGTCGTCGACATGCCGCCCGGCACTGGCGACGCGCAGTTGACCATGGCCCAGCAGGTGCCGCTGGCTGGTGCTGTCATCGTCTCGACGCCACAGGACCTGGCCCTGATCGACGCGCGAAAAGGCCTCAACATGTTCAAGAAGGTCGACGTCCCGTTGCTCGGCATCGTCGAGAACATGAGCTATTTCATCGCCCCGGACACCGGCAAGCGCTACGACATCTTTGGCCATGGCGGCGCCCGCCGCGAGGCCGAGCGCCTCGGCGTCACCTTCCTCGGCGAAGTGCCGCTCGAGATGGGCATTCGCGAAAGCTCGGATGCCGGCACCCCGGTTGTCGTCTCCAAGCCTGACGGCGCCGAGGCGAAAATCTACCGCGACATCGCCTCGAAGGTCTGGGACCGGGTCAACGAAGAGCGTGGTGCGGCTGCTGCTGCCGTGCCGAGTATTGTGTTTGAATAGCAGGCGCCGCCGTGCTGCAGCCTAGGCCGCGCCGACCTTCTCGCCAAAGCTGGAAAAAAACTGTCCAGCCAGTTTCTTCGAGGTCGATTCGATCAGGCGGCTGCCAAGCTGTGCGATCTTGCCCCCGACATCGGCCTTGGCCGCGTAGTTCAATATCGTGGCGTCGGGTCCATCCGCCGTCAGCGTCACGTCGGCGCCCCCCTTGGCGAAGCCTGCAATGCCGCCCTTGCCTTCGCCCTGGATGGTGTAGGAGTGCGGCGGCTTCAGGTTCTTCAGCGTCACTTCGCCGTTGAACGTCGCCTTGATCGGTCCGATCTTCACCACCACGGTTGCCGCCATCTCGGTCGGCGACTTCATCTCCAGGCTCTGGCAGCCGGGAATGGTCGCCTTCAAGACCTCGGGATCGTTCAGCGCTTCCCACACTTTTTGCAGCGGTGCGGCAATGCGCTCCTCGCCTTCGATCACCAAAGCCATGAAAACCTCCCGGACAAGACTGCCCGAACCCGTAACGCACGGCTCGGTGCGTGTCTATCGCACCAAAGTCCGGTTGCGACCGCACGCCCTCTTGCCTGCTCCCGCGCGTTGCCATATCGATTTGTCTTACAAATACGGAGACCATGATGGCAGGCGCCCCCACCCATAAGAAAAAATTTCGCTCGCAGGAGTGGTTCGACAATCCCGACAACCCGGGCATGACGGCGCTCTATCTCGAGCGCTATCTCAATTACGGTCTGACGCGCGCCGAACTGATGTCCGGCAAGCCGCTGATCGGCATCGCCCAGACCGGCTCGGATCTGTCGCCTTGCAACCGTCACCATATCGAACTCGCCAAGCGTGTGCGCGAAGGCATCGTCTCGATGGGCGGCATTCCTTTCGAATTCCCCTGCCATCCGATCCAGGAGACCGGCAAGCGCCCGACCGCGGCACTTGACCGCAACCTTGCCTATCTCAGCCTTGTCGAAGTGCTCTACGGCTATCCGCTCGATGGCGTCGTGCTGACCATCGGTTGCGACAAGACGACGCCGGCCCTGCTGATGGCGGCGGCCACCGTCAACATCCCGGCGATCGCCCTGTCGGTCGGCCCGATGCTCAATGGCTGGCACAAGGGCAAGCGCACCGGCTCCGGCACCATCGTCTGGGAATCACGCGAGCGCCTGTCGGCCGGCGAGATCGATTATGACGAGTTCATGGACATCGTCGCCTCGTCGGCGCCGTCCACCGGCTATTGCAACACGATGGGCACCGCCACCACGATGAACTCGCTGGCCGAGGCGCTTGGCATGCAGTTGCCGGGCTCGGCCGCCATTCCCGCGCCCTACCGCGAGCGTGGCCAGATTTCCTATGAGACCGGAAAACGCATCGTCGAGATGGTGCATGAGGATCTGAAGCCGTCCGACATCATGACGAGAGAGGCTTTCGAGAACGCCATCGTCGTCAATTCGGCCATTGGCGGCTCGACCAACGCGCCTATCCATCTCAACGCCATCGCCCGCCACCTTGGGGTCAAGCTCGACAATGACGACTGGCAGACGGTCGGCCTCAATGTGCCGCTGCTGGTCAATTTGCAGCCGACGGGCGAATATCTCGGCGAGGACTACCATCATGCCGGCGGCGTCCCGGCGGTCATTGCCGAACTGATGAAGGGCGGGCTGTTGCCGCATCCCGGCGCGCGCACCGTCAACGGCAAGTCGATCGGTGAGAACAGCGAGGGCGTTGCCAACGAAAATCCCGACGTCATCCGCTCTGTCGCCAAGCCGCTGAAGGCCAATGCCGGCTTCATCAATCTTCGGGGCAATCTGTTCGATTCGGCGATCATGAAGACCAGCGGCATCTCGCCGGAATTCCGCGAACGCTATCTCTCCAACCCCAAGGATCCCGAGGCTTTCGAAGGTAACGCCATGGTTTTCGACGGGCCGGAGGATTACCACGCCCGCATCGACGATCCGGCGCAAGGCATCGACGAGCACACGATCCTGTTCATGCGCGGGGCCGGTCCGATCGGCTATCCAGGCGGTGCCGAAGTCGTCAACATGCAGCCGCCGGCCTATCTCATCAAGAAGGGCATCCACGCGCTCGCTTGCATCGGTGACGGCCGCCAGTCGGGCACGTCGGGTTCGCCCTCGATCCTCAACGCCTCGCCGGAAGCCGCGATTGGCGGCGGACTGGCGCTGCTCAAGACGGGCGACCGGGTTCGCATTGACTTGCGCAAGGGCACGGCCGACATCCTCGTCACCGACGACGAGATCACCCGGCGCCGCGCCGAGTTGCAGAACAATGGCGGCTTCCACTATCCCAAGCACCAGACACCCTGGCAGGAGATCCAGCGCGGCATGGTCGCGCAGTTCTCGGAGGGGATGGTGCTGAAGCCGGCGGTAAAATACCAGGATGTCGCGCACACCAGCGGTGTCCCCAGAGACAATCATTGATACTGAATCGACGGATGGCGGCTTGATCAAATCAGGCCGCCATCGGTTTTCCGGTTATCCTGGCCGGGTAGGTCGAGAACGGTCACCGTCCTTGACAAGCGCGCCCAACAAATCCACCATCATGACAAGGGGTGCATCGCGACGACCCCGTGAGGCGTCAGCCCAACGTTCGCGTCCAAGCTTCTCTTTTCAGGAGGTGGACGCCATGCCGTCAACAACCGCTATCACCGTACCGCAATTGTCCCGGCTCATAGGTCTGCCGGGTGCACCTGTCATCATCGATGTTCGCATCGAAGAAGATTTCGAAGCCGATCCGCGCCTGTTGCCGGCCTCGTGCCGGCGCGATTTCAAAACCGTTTCGACCTGGGCGGCCGAGTTTGCCGACAAGCCGGTGGCCGTCGTCTGTCAGAAGGGGCAAAAGCTCTCGCAAGGCGTCGTCGCATGGATGCGCCATGAGGGGATATCAGCCGAATCCCTTGAAGGCGGCTTTGAGGCCTGGCGCGATGCCGGGGGGCTTCTGGTCCGCACCGCCAAGTTGCCGCCACGCAATGAAAAGGGCGCCACCGTCTGGGTGACGCGATCCCGCCCGAAGGTCGACCGCATCGCTTGCCCATGGCTGATCCGGCGTTTCCTCGACCCCGACGCGGTGTTCCTGTTTGTCGAACCCGCTGAAGTATTGGCTGTTGCCGACCGCTTTCAGGCCGTGCCGTTCGACATCGACAATGTGTTCTGGAGCCATCGCGGCGAACGCTGCACCTTCGACACGATGATCGAGGAGTTCGGGTTGGAATCCGGGGCGCTCGATCGCCTGGCGTTGATCGTGCGCGCGGCCGACACCGCAAGCCTCGACCTGGTGCCCCAGGCGGCCGGTTTTCTGGCTGCCTCGCTCGGTCTGTCGCGTATGTTCCGCGACGATTTGGAACAACTGGAAGCAGGCATGCTGCTCTACGACGCGTTCTTCCGCTGGTGTCGCGACGCCACCGAAGAAACGCACAACTGGCCCGCTGCAGGTAAACCATCATGACCATTCTTGTCCCCGACAATAAGGCGGTGACCGTCGAGCCGCCGGCTGCGCCGACCTTCGCGGAAGCCACGAAGGTCTGGGCGAAAATCGGATTGCTCAGCTTTGGCGGACCGGCCGGGCAGATCGCGCTGATGCACAAGGAACTGGTCGAGGAGCGGCGCTGGATCGGGGAACGGCGTTTCCTGCATGCGTTGAATTACTGCATGCTGCTGCCTGGCCCGGAAGCCCAGCAACTCGCCATCTACATCGGTTGGCTGCTGCACAGGACGGCCGGTGGCCTTGTCGCCGGCATCCTGTTCGTCGTGCCGGGCGCGCTCGTCATGCTCGCCTTGAGCAGCCTGTACGTCCTCTATGGCGACATGCCGCTCGTCGCGGCGCTATTTTTCGGGGTCAAGGCGGCGGTGCTCGCCATCGTCATCGAGGCGGTGATCCGGATCGGGCGACGCGCCCTGAAAAATCCGGTCATGGTGTCGATCGCGGTCGCGGCGTTCATCGCCATCTATGCGTTGAATGTGCCGTTTCCGCTCATCGTCCTTCTCGCCGGCCTGACGGGATGGCTGGGGGACCGCGTTGCTCCCGGCCTGTTTTCCGGCTCGGCCCATGGCAAGGACGGTGTTGCCGACTCCAAGGGAGCGGTCGACCTGATGTTCGAGCGGGGCGAACTGGCCCATGTCAAACCGACCAAATGGCACGCGCCGCGCACCCTCGCCATCTGGCTGCCGATCTGGCTCGGGCCTGTTCTTTTGATCTGGTGGTTCACCGGCTCCGCAAGCGTCTGGACCGAGATAGGCCGGTTCTTCAGCCTGATGGCTGTCGTCACCTTCGGTGGCGCCTATGCGGTGCTCGCCTATGTCGCCCAGGCAGCCGTCCAGTCCTTCGGCTGGCTGGCGCCGGGTGAAATGGTCGACGGTCTTGGACTTGCAGAAACGACGCCAGGACCGCTCATCCTGGTGCTGCAGTTCGTCGGCTTCATCGCCGCGTTCCGCCATTCCGGCTCGCTCGACCCGTTACTTGCCGGATCGCTGGGGGCGCTGCTCACCCTGTGGGTGACGTTCACGCCCTGCTTCTTCTGGATATTCCTCGGGGCGCCCTACATCGAGGCCTTGCGCGGCAACAAGGCATTGTCGGCCGCACTGGGCGCGATCACTGCCGCAATTGTTGGGGTGATCATGAATCTGGCCCTATGGTTTGCTTTGCATGTCATTTTCCGTGAGGTGCACGCGACGGGGCTTGGCATGAACGTGCCGGTGCTTTCGTCCATCGACTGGCGTGCGGCCTTGCTATCCGTGGCCGCCATGGTCGCCATCCTGAAGCTGAAAGTCGGCATGCTGCCGACACTCGCGCTATCCGCCCTTGCAGGGGTCTTGCTGGCGGCGGCTGGTTAGCCAGCACCGCCTTTGTAATCCGCTTGCCCACCACATAAGTGGGCTGGAAACGGAAGGAAACATCATGGCCGGACGGCGCTCTTCCCTCGGCTTCCTCGGAATGTTCGGCCGTTCGGGCGACTTGAGGCAGCTCGACGATGCCTTGCGCGGCGCCGATCTGCATCCAGCCCTTGTGCCGGAGGGCGTGAAGCTTACCATCGTCAACCTGATGAAGGATCGCTGGCCCGACGAGCCGCCGCCGGGCACCTATGCGTCGGTGGCACAATTATGCAGCTATTGCATCGCGGGTCCGGAAACCTTCGAGCAAGCCAATGGCCATGAGCGGACGCTGGAAGCCGAGCGTCGCATCGAGGCGGCGCTTGAAACCGGCGACAGCCTCGACGCGCAGATCGTGCTGATGACGCTGCATGCCAAGCTCATCAACGCTGAAGTCGTCGACCGATACGGGCTCAGCGCGGAATGACGCGAAAGGCAAGATCTGCCTGATCCCCCGCGGCAGCCGAGCCGATCAGGCCCGGCTGATCTCCTCGAGATACCAGCCGATGTAGCGCAGTTCGTTGTATTCCATCGGCGCGATCGGTCCGGGCACGAAATAGTGCGAACGCACGCCGCGCGCGGTGTGCTCGATGATCTTCTTGTCCTCTTCGGTGGTGACCTTCCACAGCCAGGTCAGCTTCTCCAGATCGTAGTCCTGGCCCTCGACCGCGTCGCCGCGCACCAGCCAGATCAGCTCCATCTCACAGGTACCAGCTGTTTTCGGGATGAAACGATAGATCATGCCGTGATCGGGATAACAGACGAGAAAGGTCGTACCGCCAAGATGGATCGATGTCACGCCACCATCATAGTCGGTGAAACGGCCCATCAGCGGCGCGACCGGCGAGCCGTCCTTGCTGCCGCTGGAAACGCCGTCATAGAGCGCATAGCGGAAAGTGTGGATCGCCTCCTGTCCGGCGGCCGAGTTCTGCCAGCGGTTGGCGCTGCCGATCTCGATGCCGAGCGCGCAGGTGCGTTGCTCCATCGCCGCATTGAGCTGCTCGATCATCTCGGCCGGTTTTTCCAGCGCATGCGTCTGCGAATATTCCGGATGCGCCGGCCCGCAATGGTAACATTCGACATAGTTCTCGACGGCGAGCTTCCAGTTGGCGTCGAGCGCATAGGACTGACGATACGCCACCTTGGCGTCGCCCCAGCCATATTGGCCGCAACTCGTGCGCAGCGACTGTTCGATCGGATCGAAATCGAGCGGCGTCTCGGCGAAGGAAATGAAGACCAGCCCGGAAGCGACGCGGACATGAAGCTTCTTCAGCCCGTGCGCCGAGCGGTCGAAATCCTTTGGCATCAGGCGCGCGGCACGCAAGGATCCGTCATTGGAATAGGCCCATGCGTGGTAGGGGCACACGAACATCTTCGCATTGCCCTTCTCCTTGGTGCAGACCTCGGCACCACGGTGGCGGCAGACATTGAGCATGGCATGCACGGTGCCATCCATGCCGCGCGTCAGGATGACCGCCTCGTCACCCAGCTTGAACAGCTCGAAATCGCCCGGGTTCGCGATGACGCTGGCATGCGCCAGGCAGTGCCAGTGGCGGCGAAAGACACGTTCCATGTCGCGCTCGAAGATCGCCGAATCATGATAGAAGGCACGCACCAGGCCGTGACCTGGCCGATGAGATGCCACCAGCCGATCGATCGCGTCGCCGTCGGTGGGTGCTTGCTGGATAGGATGCACACTCATTTGTCGTTCTGCCCGATGGTTGATCCCGGAGCAATTCCAGGAAAAGTGTGAAGCGGTTTTCTGTTAGGAATTGCGTCAAACGAAGAGCGCAATTCCAGGAAAAGTGTGAAGCGGTTTTCCGTCCTGAATTGGCTCCGGGTGGTGGCTGTATGGCTGCACGAACTCGTCTCCGGTCAGCCGCCCATTTGCGTGCGCGGCAGGTGGATCAGGTTGCCGAAGCGGGCACGCAATCTGTCGTCGACCTGTTTTGGCACGTGGCGCGGAAATCGCTCGGCAAGAATGCGTTTCTTCTCGGTGATCGCACGCAGCAATATATCAGGCCGGCCTTTTTCGTTCCATTCCTTCGGCGAGGAACGATCGCCGAGGGCGGGATAGAAG
>NZ_RZOL01000301.1:0-7602 GCF_004022985.1 Mesorhizobium sp. M7A.F.Ca.ET.027.02.1.1
TCCAGCGTGACGTAAGCGGTGGCGCCGCGCGCGTCGTCGGTGCGGCCAGCGATCCCGATTCGCGCGTGTCCGGCAAGGGCTACGCGATCCTGCGTGCCGCCGGTGTCGAGGTGGTCGAGAAGGTGTTGGCCGAGCAAGCCTCCGAGCAGATGGCCGGCTATTTGATTCGTTCGTTGAGAAAACGCCCAGAAGTGGTTCTCAAGCTTGCGCTTTCCAGCGACGGAAAGATCGGCAGGGAAGGCGGTGGGCAGGTGTCGATCACCAGAGATATCGCGCGCCGCGAAGTGTATCTGATGCGGGCCGAGGCGGATGGCATACTGGTTGGTATCGGCACGGCCCTTGAGGACGATCCGGCCCTGACGGTGCGTTTGCCGGGGCTGGAGAACCGTTCGCCTGCCCGCATCGTGCTCGACCGCCAGATCCGGTTGCCGGAGGCCTCGAAGCTGGTTTCGGGCGTCGACCGGGTGCCGCTCTATGTCGCCGCCTGCCTGGAGGCCGATCCGCTGCGGCGCGCAGCACTCGAACGCGCCGGCGTCCGCTTCATCGGCACGGAAACGCACGAGGGCGGCGTAGCCTTGCCGGAACTACTCGAGGATCTGGCCGCGCTCGGCATGGCCAGCGTGCTGGTCGAGGGCGGCGCCAGGGTGGCGAGCGCCTTCCTGGCCGATGGGCTGGTCGACCGCATTGTGCTGTTCCAGGGGCCGGAAGCGATCGGCGACGACGGCATTGCATCGCCAATCGACGCCGACCATATCCCGGCAGGATTTCGCAAGCTGCGCGACATGCGTTTCGGCGAAGACAGCTACGCCGAGTGGATAAGAGACCTCTAGGGATCAACACCGATGTTTACCGGAATTGTCACCGATGTCGGCACTGTCGCTTCCGTCAAGCCGCTCAGGGAAGGGGTGGGGCTGCGCATCGACACAGCCTATGACCCGCAGACCATCGCCATCGGCGCCTCGATCTCCTGCGGCGGCGTCTGCCTGACGGTGACGGCCTTGCCCGACAGCGGCTCGAATGCGCGCTGGTTCGAGGTTGAAGCATGGGAGGAAGCCTTGCGGCTGACCACGGCCTCGGGCTGGAAATCCGGCACCAAAGTCAATCTCGAGCGGGCGCTGAAGATCGGCGACGAACTCGGCGGCCACATCGTTTCGGGCCATGTCGACGGCATGGCCGAAATCGTCGAGCGCAAGGATGAGGGCGACGCGGTGCGCTTCACGCTGGAGGCGCCGCGCGACCTGGCGAAGTTCATTGCGCCCAAGGGATCGGTCGCGCTCGACGGCACCTCGCTCACCGTCAACAAGGTCGAAGGCGCGCGCTTCGACGTGCTTTTGATCCACCATTCGCTGACCGTGACCACTTGGGGTGAGCGCAAAGTCGGTGACCGCGTCAATCTCGAGATCGACACCATGGCCCGCTACGCGGCGCGGCTGGTGGAGGCGACGAAAGAGGGGCTTTGATGGTCAGGAATAGACGGATCTCGGCTGTACCGGAAGGGGGAATACCGGCGACGGACGCTCGAGGCTCTGGCCGATGTGGACGCTGGTCGTGTGATTGATCATCAGGCCGTGCTGGCTTGGGTTGAGAGCCTCGACGGCCATCTCAAAAACGAGGTTGGTGAACCTGAATAGGTCGGCAAACCGGGCGTGCGCAACATCTTCGCTTGCGATGAACCCGGCTTCGGCCTAAGTCACCGGCAACTCCCCGGAGACTTTTATGGCTGGTACATCCCAACACGGCAAAGCCTTCATTCGTCCGAAGGCGAAGGCGCATCTGCTCATTGTCGAAGCGCGCTTTCATGACGACCTTGCCGACGCGCTGCTCGATGGCGCGACAAGCGCGCTCGATGAAGCGGGCGCGACTTATGATGTCATCACCGTTCCAGGTTCGCTCGAGATCCCCGCGGTGATCACCTTTGCACTGGACGGCGCAACGGAAGGCGGCACACATTATGACGGCTTTGTCGCGCTCGGCACCGTCGTCCGCGGCGACACCTATCATTTCGACATTGTCGCCAATGAATCCAGCCGAGCGCTCATGGATTTGAGCGTGCAGGACTCTGTCTGCATCGGCAACGGCATCCTCACCACCGAGAATGACGCCCAGGCCTGGACTCGCGCCAAGCGCTCGGAAGGCGACAAGGGCGGCTTTGCCGCGCGTGCGGCGCTGACCATGATTGCCCTCAAGGAACAATTGGGAGCGCGATCGTGAGCGAACCCGCTTCGCCCGGCCAGCCCACGGTGCGCCACGCCAACAAGCGCGGCGCTGCCCGTCTGGCCGCCGTGCAGGCGCTCTATCAGATGGATGTCGCCGGCAGCGGTGTCTTCGAGATCACCGCCGAATATGAGGCCTTTCGTCTCGGCAAGGAAGTTGACGGCGCGCTCTATCGCGAGGCCGATGCGCAATGGTTTCGCGCCATCCTGGCGGGTGTCGTCGAGAACCAGAAGACCATCGATCCGATCATCCGCCAGGCGCTGACCGAGGACTGGCCCCTGTCGCGGCTGGATTCGACGCTGCGCGCCATCCTGCGCGCCGGCGTCTACGAACTGATGAAGCGCGAGGATGTCCCCGTCGCCGTCATCGTCTCCGAATATGTCGACATCGCCAAGGCCTTCTACGAGGAAGACGAGCCGAAGCTGGTCAATGCCGTGCTCGACCGTGTGTCTCGCCGGGTGCGTGGCGAGGGGCGCGGCAAGGACGCATCATGACGGCGATCGCCCTCGAGACCGGTCAGGAGGCGCGCCGCACCGCGCTGATCCTCGCCGCCTCGCAGGCGATCATCGGCTCGGCGGCCCCCATCGCCATCTCCGTGGGCGCGCTGGCCGGGCAATATCTGCTTGGTCCCGACAAGTCATTGGCGACAGCGCCGATCACCGGCTTCAACATCGGCGTGGCGCTCGGCGCGCTGCCTGCAGCGGCCATCGTCCGCAGCATGGGCCAGCGAAGCGGCTTCATGACCGGCACGATCGTCACGGCGCTTGGTGGCCTGATCGCCTCCTTGGCGCTTTTTCAGGGCGGCTTCTGGCTGTTTGCCTTCGGCTTGCTCACGATCGGTGTCGGCGGCAAAGCGGAACTGCTGGACGAAGGCGCCGCCGACAACGCACCGCCTGAATTCAAGGCGCGCGCCATCTCCTTCGTGCTGGCCGGCGGCGTCGTCACCGCCATCCTCGGGCCGCAGATCGTCATCTTCACCCGCGAATTGCTTCCGCCGGTCATGTTTGCCGGTTCGTTCATCTCCATCCTGCCGCTGGCCGCCGTCGGCGCCATCATCCTGTCGTTCCTGCGGCTGCCGGCGAAAGCATCCGGCAAGGTGGAGATCGCCGACAGCGACGCCAGACCACTGGCTGAAATCATCACGCAGCCGCGTTTCGTCGCCGCGCTTTTCTGCGCGGTCGGCAGCTATGCGCTGATGAGCTTCGTCATGACGGGCGCACCGCTGGCCATGGTCGGTTGCGGCCTTTCGGAAAACGACGCGACGCTCGGCATCTCCTGGCACGTCATGGCGATGTTCGCGCCAAGCTTCTTCACCGGCTCGCTGATCCATCGCTTCGGCGCCGAACGCATTGTGGCCACCGGCCTGATCCTGCTCATCGGCTGCGCCATTGTCGCTCTGTCCGGCCTGGCGCTGTGGCAGTTCTGGACGTCGCTGATCCTGCTGGGCCTTGGCTGGAACTTCGGCTTCATCGGCGCGACCGCGATGGTTGCCGCCACCTACCGGCCGTCGGAAAAGGGCAAGGTGCAAGGCTTCCACGACTTCGTCCTGTTCGGCTCCGTCGCCTGCGCCTCGCTGATGTCGGGCATGGTCTACAACGCCTGGGGCTGGGAGATGCTGAACTGGATGGTCTTTCCGGTCACCGTCCTGTGCTTCGTGGCGCTCGGCGCGCTCAAGCTGACGAGCTTGCGCAAAGCTGAAGCCTGATCCATCCGCCGTTTCACCTGACACGGCGCTGTCAGCACGATGTCGGCCGAATTTACCGCTTCGGAACAAAAATATTGCGTCTGTACCTACTGTTATGAAACCGTGTGCCCCGACTGGCCGTTGAAGCCATGCTCATATGCGGTCACCGCGTTTCGGTTCATAGCAAGGGGTTTCACAATGTTTTCAGTCAAGTTTCTGGCCGGCGCGGCATTGGCGCTCGGCATCACGGTGGCTTCCGCCAATGCTCAGGTGGTTGTCTCTTCCAAGATCGACACAGAGGGCGGCGTGCTCGGTAACATCATCCAGCTCGTGCTCAACGCCAACAACATCAAGACATCGGACCGTATCCAGCTCGGTGGCACGCCGGTGGTGCGCAAGGCGATCACCGCCGGCGAGATCGACATCTATCCCGAATATACCGGCAACGCCGCTTTCTTCTTCGAAAAGGCCGACGACCCGGTCTGGAAAGACGCCGCCAAGGCCTATGAAACGGCCAAGAAGCTCGACTACGACGCCAACAAGATCGTCTGGCTGTCGCCGTCGCCCGCCAACAACACCTGGGCGATCGCGCTGCGCAAGGAAGTCGTCGAAACCAACAAGCTCGCCACGCTCACCGATTTCGGCAAATATGTCGCGGGCGGCGGACAGGTGGTGCTGGCGGCTTCCGCCGAGTTCGTCAATTCGGCGGCTGCACTGCCGGCCTTCCAGACCACCTATGGCTTCACGCTGAAGCCGGACCAGCTGATCACGCTCTCGGGCGGCGACACGGCGGCAACCATTGCCGCGGCCGCCAACCAGACCAACGGCGCCAATGCGGCCATGGTCTACGGCACCGATGGCGGCATCGCACCGTCCGGGCTCGTCGTGCTCGACGACGACAAGGGCGTGCAGCCGGTCTACCAGCCGGCGCCGATCATCCGCGAAGCGGTGCTGAAGGAGCATCCCGAGATCGAGACGCTGCTGAAGCCGGTCTTCGCCAAGCTCGACCTCGTCACGCTGCAGGAGCTGAACGGTCGCGTGCAGGTCGGCGGCGAGCCGGTCAAGGGCGTCGCCGAGGACTTCCTGAAGAAGAACGGCTTCCTGAAGTAGGAGGATTCCGGCGCGTCGCTTTCGTGGCGCGCCGGATCGACTGACGGGGCAGAGCGTGAACAGCCGCTTCGACAAGCTCGGCGTGGTCATCGCCGCGATATCAGCATATGCGGCCTTCGCCGCCCCCTTTGCCACGTTCCGTGCCAACCGCATCGTCCCCGGCCAGGCGCGCTCGATTCTCGATGCGCTGCCGGCAACGACCGGAACGCTGCTGCTCGCCATCATTGTCGCCGCAGCACTCATTGCGCTGTTCAAGACACCACTTGTGCTGCGCCTTGCCGCCAGCGTGATGGCGCTTGCCGCGCTTGCGCTGCTGATCGGTGTCGCCGGAACATTTCTCACGCCGGCGGGCAACACCTTCGCCAGAGTTTCGCCAGCCTCCGGTTTCTGGATTCTGATCTTTGCCTTCACGCTTTTGCTCGCCGACGTGCTGACAAGGCTGAACCTGTCGCCATTGGCGCGGGTTGGCGTGCTTGTGGTCGCGGCTTTGGCGATCGGGCTGCTGTTGATTTCGGGAAGCTGGGACAATCTGTCGATCCTGAAGGAATATTTCAACCGCGCCGGCAGTTTCTGGGTAGAGGGCTCCAAGCATGTAACGCTGGCGCTAGGGTCGCTGCTTGCGGCGATGGTCGTCGGCCTGCCACTCGGCATTCTCTGCCATCGTGTCGAAAGTCTGCGCGCCGGCGTTCTCAACGTGCTCAACATCATCCAGACCATTCCCTCGATCGCGCTGTTCGGCCTTTTGATCGCGCCGCTCGGCTGGGTTGCCACGCATGTGCCGGGAGCTGCCGCGCTCGGCATTCGCGGCATCGGCACCGCACCGGCTTTTGTGGCGCTGTTCCTTTACTCGCTGCTGCCGGTAGTGGCCAACACCGTGGTCGGTCTCGCCGGCGTGCCGCGCGCCGCCAACGACGCCGCGCGCGGCATGGGCATGACCGACAGGCAGCGCCTGTTCGGCGTCGAGTTTCCGCTGGCTTTTCCTGTCATCCTCACCGGCATCCGCATCGTCTTGGTGCAGAACATCGGCCTCGCCACCATTGCCGCGCTGATCGGCGGCGGCGGTTTCGGCGTGTTCGTCTTCCAGGGTGTGGGCCAGACGGCGATGGACCTTGTGCTGCTTGGCGCGGTGCCAACGGTCGCGCTCGCCTTTGCCGCCGCCATCATCCTCGATGCGGTGATCGAAATGACCGCCACCAGGCGCAGGGTTGAAACGGCATGATCGAGATCGAAGGCATCACCAAGCGCTATGACGCGACGACCGTGGTCGATGACGTGTCGATGGTCATCGAGCCGCGCACCATCGCCGTCATTGTCGGCACGTCCGGTTCCGGCAAGACGACGCTGCTGCGCATGATCAACCGGCTGGTCGAGCCGACCTCAGGCATCATCAAGCTCGACGGCGCCGACAATCGTTCGCTGCCCGGCTACGAGCTGCGCCGCAGCATCGGCTACGCTATCCAGGGCCACGGCCTATTTCCGCATCGCACGGTGGCACAGAACATTGCCACCGTGCCGGTGCTGCTTGGCTGGGACAAGGACCGTATCAAGGCCCGGGTCGACGAGTTGATGACGCTCTATCAGCTCGATCCCGAAGCCTTCGGGCCTCGCTACCCGCACGAACTGTCCGGCGGCCAGCAGCAGCGCGTCGGTGTTGCCCGCGCACTCGCCGCCGAACCCAACGTGCTGTTGATGGACGAACCGTTCGGCGCCCTCGACCCGATCATCCGCACCAAGGCGCAGGAAGATCTGCTGGCGATCCAGAAGCGCTTCGGCACCACCATCATCCTCGTCACCCACGACATGGAAGAGGCCGTGCATATGGGCGACAAGATCGCGGTCATGGATGCCGGCAAGCTGGTGCAATACGCCAAGCCGGCCGAGATCCTGGCAAAGCCGGCAAGCGCCTTCGTCGAGACCCTGGTTGGCGCCAGCGAAAGGCCGTTCCGGTTGCTGTCGCTCGGCCGGGTCCGCGATGCCGTGGAGAAGGGCTCCGCCGAAGGTGAGGCGATCCCCGGCGATGCGAGCCAGCGCGACGCGCTGGCCGAATTGTTGTGGTCGGGCCGGCCGGCGCTGCCGGTCAAAGGCGCCGACGGCAAGCCGCTTGGCCGCGTGACCATCGAAGGGCTGGTGAAGCGTGCGGCGAGGCCGGCATGAAGGCCTGGCTTCCATCGCTGCTCAGGCTAGCATTGGTGGTGCTGCTTGTCGCCTTCGTCACCAATCCCGGGTGGTTCGTGCCGCTGCTGAAGCCGCTGACCGAAAACAACGCGCCGGTGATCTACAACCAGGGCAGTCTGCTGACGCTGACCCTGCTGCACTTACGCACGGTTCTGATCGCCACCGTGGCGGCAACCATCGTTGCGGTGGCGCTTGCCGTCCTGGTCACCAGGCCGGTCGGTGTTGAATTCCTGCCGCTATCGCGCAGCCTCGTCAACATCGGTCAGACCTTTCCGCCGGTGGCGGTGCTGGCGCTTGCCGTACCGGCCGTCGGCTTCGGCGAGAAGCCGACACTGATCGCCCTGTTTCTCTATGGCCTGCTGCCGATTTTCGAGAATGCACTGACCGGCCTGACGACGCTGCCGGCCAATGTCGTCGAG
>NZ_RZOL01000302.1:0-7552 GCF_004022985.1 Mesorhizobium sp. M7A.F.Ca.ET.027.02.1.1
CAGGCCGCCTTGCCGACACTCAACAAGGCCGGATCGGTCACCTTCATCTCGGCCGTGTCGGCGCAGCTCGCGACGCCCGGCGTCACCGGTATCGCCGCCATCAACGGCATGCTGTTGACTGTGGTGCCGATCCTGGCCCTGGAACTGAAACCGCTGCGCGTCAATGTCGTGGCGCCGGGCGTCATCGACACGCCCTGGTGGGATTTTTTGGCCGAAGAGCAGAGGCAAACGATCTTTGCCGACTATGCCGGGAAGACCCCGGTCGGCCGCGTCGGTCGGGCCGAAGACGTGGCCGACGCAATCGCCTTCCTCGTCTCCAACGGCTTCATGACCGGCCAGGTGCTGACCTGCGACGGCGGGCTGAGATTTGCGGCATAGGAACAGCGACTATCGGGCTCCGACGGGACCTCAATTGGCCTTCTTTGGAACGCGGTCGTTCTCGTCCGCGGGCCTGTCGCCTGCCGGTTTTGCCGAAACAGACTTTTCCGGCACATGGGAATAGTCAGATGTATCCGCCCCATACATCTTGTTGTCGATCGCCTCTTGCCAGCTGTAGTCCGCGTCGGACGGTGAAACGTCGGCGATCTCATGGCGGGAGGAGCGAGCGTGAAGCCAGTTCGGCGTGATCTCTCGAACCAATTGTGCAAAGCGTCCCATCGAAACCGTTCCTTTCCTTGTCCTTCCAGAGGCGCGATCACGGTTGCGTCGGCTGGACCTAGAGTTGACCTCTCAGCCAGGCCAGCGTCTCGGCAACGCCGGCCAGCCCGTACTGCGCGGTGGTTTGCGCCGGTGGTTTGACCCGTATCGATATGCCGCCGGCATCATTGATCGTTTCGAAGCCGTTTTCGTCCGACGTGTCGTCGCCCAGGAAGACCGGGCGGCGACCTGCGAATGGCGCAATCTCCATGAAACGCCGAATCGCGGCACCCTTGGCCGCCTCCAGCGGCAGCAATTCCACGCCGGCGTTGCCGGCAACCACCCGGTAGCCCTTTGGCAAACCGGCCAGCGCCTGCTCGACAAGCTGCGTCGCGCGCGGAAGCAGATGCGGGGCGGCGCGCGTGTGGATGGCCAGCACCCGTCCCTTGCGCTCGATATAGGCCCCACGACCGAGCTCGGCCTCGATCTCGTCGGCAAGGGCTGCGATATCCGCCGGCTCGTCCGCGATTTCGACGTCGTCGTCCGGCAGGAGCCGATGTTCCAGGCCATAGAGCCCGGCGGCGCGCAGTTTCAAAGGCTGAAACAGATGGTCGACGGCCGCAACGGACCGGCCCGTGATGAACGCCAACGCCCCGTTCAGCTTGCGGTCCAGGCCTTGCAGCAAGGAGCGAAGCTCGTCGCTGACCGAGACTGCGTCCGGGTGCTCGGCATGTTCCAGCAACGTGCCGTCGATGTCGAGGAACAATGCCCACTCGCCGGCCAGCACAGGCAGCGGTTTCTCCATGACGGCCTGCGGCTTTTGCAGGGTCTCGCCAGTCATCTTCTGCAGCGTATCGCTCATGACATCGCCATCCGTCTGCGCTCAAAGATGGAGACGACATTGTCGACGCTGGGCGGCGGGTCGCCGGCGGCACCGGTTACCCGATCGAGGTCTCCGCGCTTGCGCAAACGTGCCGCATCCAGAAGCATGCTGCCGGCCCAGCGATAGACGTTGTTGTTGCGGATCGTCTCGCGCATGGGTCGCATGCGCTCGCGCTGTTCTTCGGGCGCCATGGTCAATGCCTGCACCAGCGCTCCGCTCATCATGGCGGCATCGTAAGGGTTGACGATCAGCGCCTCCAGCAATTCGCGCGAGGCGCCGGCGAAGGTGCTGAGCATCAAAACACCCTGCTCGTCGTCGCGCGCGGCGACGAATTCCTTTGCGACGAGGTTCATGCCGTCATGCAGGCTGGTGACCATGCATATGTCGGCGGCCCGATAGATCTCGTAAACCTGTTCTTGCGAGTGATGTTGGGCCACCATGATCACCGGCCTGTAGCCCTCGCTGCCATAACGCCGGTTGAGCTCTTCGGCATAACGGTGGCACTCGTCATGGAGCAGCTTGTAGGCCGGCAGCGTGCCGCGGCTGGGTGCCGCGACCTGCAGGAAGACAAGTTTTCCGATCCATTCAGGCTGTCGCTTGAACAATTCGTTCAAAGCGTGAAACCGATCAAGAATGCCTTTGGTGTAATCGAGGCGCTCGACCCCGACGGCCAGCTTCACATCAGCTTTAAGGCCGAACCTCTCGCGCATGCGAGCGC
This sequence comes from Mesorhizobium sp. M7A.F.Ca.ET.027.02.1.1, assembly GCF_004022985.1. NCBI lineage: Bacteria > Pseudomonadati > Pseudomonadota > Alphaproteobacteria > Hyphomicrobiales > Phyllobacteriaceae > Mesorhizobium > Mesorhizobium sp. M7A.F.Ca.ET.027.02.1.1. The sequence goes on from NZ_RZOL01000302.1 coordinate 2,238, forward strand.
GGCAATCGTCGACATCGGGAAGTTTCGCCAGCAGGTCCGCCGGCCATTCTATCGAGATGGGATAGGCGTGCACCAATGTGGTCCGTCCGCCGTAGGAGATGGCCGCATCGGCCCGCTCGATGCGGCTTTCCAGGAAGCGATCGACGCTTTCGGTGAAATTGTTGGCGTGGAACTGGGTGTGGAAGCCGATGATCGAACTGCCGAGCAGCCCTTCGAGGATGCGTTCACGCCAGGGACAGATGCTGTACACTTCCGAGTTCGGCCACGGGATATGCCAGAAAGTGATGACGATCGCCTCCGGCAGGCGCTCGCGGATCATGCGCGGCAGCAGCGCGAAATGGTAGTCCTGGACCAGCACGATCGGCCGCTCGTTGCGGGCCTCGGCAACCACCGTATCGGCAAACTTGCGGTTGACGGCTTCATAGGCAGCCCAGTCCGAAGCGCGAAAAATCGGCCGGGTGAAGGCGATATGGCAAAGCGGCCAAAGGCCCTCATTGGCGAAACCGAGATAATAGCCCTGGTGCTCTTCCTCCGTCAGCCAGACTCGGCGCAGCGTGTAGGACGGGTTGCCAGGCGGCACCTGCACACGATCGTGGTTGTCGACGGTGAGGCGGTCCGCCGTTCCGCCGCCATAGGCGATCCAGGTGCCGGCACAGGCGCGGGTAATGGGCTCGAGCGCCGACACCAGTCCGCTGGCCGGGACGAGCAACTCGACGCCGTCGCCCTTCACATTGTGGATGTACGGTTCGCGATTGGACACCACGATGACCTGCGCATCGGGCAGATCGTCGGCCAGGATCTTGCGCAATGTTTCGGGCGACCAGGTCACCAGCGCGGCATCGGCCGATTGGCCATTCTTTTCGAACTCCCGTATCACCTTGCGCGCGGCTTCCGCGGCCACATCTTCGCCTGCCGTATGTGCGACCGCGGGTGGATGACGGCGACGGTGCCGCGATATGGAGAGGAAAACGGCAAGAGCGGAAAAACCGAGGCTCGCGAAGATCAGAACCCAGAGCAGGTCCGCACCGTAGTTTGTCATTGAATGTCAACTCACCCCGGCCGTCGGCGACCGTTTGTTCGTGTTCCCGTTTGAAATGGTCCGCCGACCACGTGGTCAGCGTTCGGACCTATTTTTGCAACGCACAAAGCTCGGATCGGTTCCGGCAATTTTGTTCGGATCATGTCCTTACGATGAGCGGCACCAGCCCTTCATGGCGGTCGGCAAGGAAAGCGACGACCCGGTCACCGACGCGCTGGAAGGTGAGATCGACGACCCGGTCGCCGACGCCCAGGTGCCGCAGTGTCAGCGTATCGATGCCGATCGGCAGTCTCGGGCGGGTGACGCGGATTTCGCCATCCCAGCCGTCGATCTCCAGGCCAAGGCAGGCCTGCATCAGCATGAAGGCGGATCCCGCCGACCACGCTTGCGGCAGGCAAGCGACGGGATAGGCGATGGGTGCTTCGCCCGGCGCGCGTGTAAACCCGCAGAACAGTTCGGGCAGCCGCATGTTGAAATGGACCGCGGATTCGAATGTGCCGCTCATCAGGCGAACCACGCTTTCACGCTCGCCATAATGCGCCAGGCCGGCACCGCATATGGCGGTGTCGTGCGGCCAGATCGAGCCATTGTGGTACGACATCGGGTTAAAGAACACCGCATCGTCGGCAAGCGTCCTCAGCCCCCAGCCGGAATGGAAGGAGGCGGAAAGCAGCTGGTCGGCGACCATCTGGGCCCGCGCCGGCTCAGGCAATCCGACAAAGAGCAGATGCCCGGCATTCGAGGTCCGCACCTTGCAGGGCTCGCCGGCACCGTCGATCGCGAGGGCATAAAAGCCGAGATCGTCAAGCCAGAAATCGCGTTCCACCGCCACCCGCATCGCCTCGGCGCGGTCCTCCCAGTGATCGGCTTTGTCGTCCTCGCCACGGCGGCGGGCAAGCTTGGCCAGCCCGCGGAAGGCGGCAAAGACATAGCCCTGCACTTCGACCAGGGCTATCGGGCCCTTGGGAATGCGGCCATCGGCATGGAAGACCGAATCGAAACTGTCCTTCCATCCCTGGTTTGCGAGGCCGGACTCGGCCGCTCGCTGGTAAGTCACGAATCCGGTCTCCTGGCCCGCCTCCTCCGTCCATTCGGCCGCCGCGCACAGCGAAGGCCACAGGCCGTCGATGAACGCCATGTCACCGGTACGATCGGCGTAGGCGCAAGCAAGATAGATGTAGAGCGGTGTCGTATCGACGCCACCGTAGTAGCGGCCGAAGGGAAGCTCCCGCAGCGCCACCATTTCGCCTTTGCGGGTCTCGTGCATGATCTTGCCCGGCTGCGAATCGCTGAACGGCGAGGTCTCGGTCGCCTGATGCTGGGCCAGAAAGGCCAACACGCCCCGCGCCAGGCCGGGATTGAGCCACAGCATCTGCAGCGCCGAGATGACGCCGTCACGACCGAACGCCGTCGAGAACCAGGGGATGCCGGCATAGGGATAGGGGCCGGTCGCCAGTTCGGTGGTCAGCAGCGCGACATCGGCGCGGGCGCGCTCGACCCAGTCGTTGAAGACGCGGCCGGAGCTGCGCACCGTCGCGCCATGGCGACGTTTGGCCCGCATGCCAAAGCGGGCGCGGGCGGCAGCGGCGCGGAACCGGTCGCGGTCGGGCTTGTCGGCCACCTCGGGACCGACCTCGACATAGAGCACCTTCCTGCTGCGCTTGGTCACGGCGATCAGGAAATCGGCACGGTTGGCTGTCAGTTGGTCCGGCGCCTGCGAGAACGATATCGCAGAGAGGCGGGCCAGGCCGTCGAGCCCGTCATAGCGCAGCAGGACCGACGTCGCGTCTGTTTCGGCGGCATGGGCCAGCCCACGCTTCAGCCGTGTCGACCCCCGCACTTCGAACATGTCGCGGAAATCGGCGGAATAGTGCAGGGAGACGCTGATCGTGGAGTGTTCCCGGCTGTAATTGGAAAGGGTGATGCGTTCGAACAGCCTGTCTTGCCAGAGCAGTCTGACGCGTTCGATGTGGATGGCTCCCTGCGGGATGTCGCGTCCGCCGGCGCTCTGTATCGGCAGATTGGTCAAATTGGTGGTGAACAGCACATTGTCCTGGCTGAGCGAGGCGCCGAGCAGCGATGTCTGCCTGCCGCCGACGGTCAGCCGGAACTCGGAAAGAACCCGTGTGTCGTCGCGAAAGAAACCGTCGCCGGCTCCACGTATGTCGCCATAGGCGTCGGCAACCGCGAAGCAATCGCCCTGCTTGAGCGCAAACAGCCGATGCGGCTCGCGAGGGGCGGTGGCGTCGAGCGATGCAAGCGCAACCGCGGGATCGAGCTGGCGCTCATCGAGTTGGGCCATTCGTCAAAGATCCCTGTTGTTTCGTTGTCGTGGCTCGAGCACGTCGTTGCTCAAGACGCCTTCGCCTCGGTCGGCACGCCGATCAGGCGTGCATAGGCGGCCAGATAGTCGCCGGCCATTCTTCGAGCGGAAAAACGCTTTTCAAAAACGGCCCTCACCTTGCGCCTGTCGAGTTGCAGCAAATCAGGCACCGCGGCGACCGCGCCATCCATCGTGTCAGCGATGAAACCGGTGACGCCTTGATCGATGATCTCGGACAGCGCACCGCAATTCCAGGCGATCACCGGCGTACCGCAAGCCATGGCCTCGATGGCGGCGAGCCCGAACGGCTCCGGCCAGTCGATCGGGAACAGCAGGCCGGCCGCCTTGCCGAGAAATTCCGCCTTCTGGTCCTCCTCGATCTCGCCGACATAGACGATGCGATCGCCGTCGATCAACGGTTCGACCACCTCGTGGAAATAGGCGCGGTCGTCGTCGCCGATCTTTGCCGCGAGCTTCAGCTTGAGCCCCGACCGCAAGGCGATCTCGATGGCACGATCCGGGCGCTTGTCGCGTGAGAACCGGCCGAGGAAGGCAAGGTAGGGTTCTTCCGCCGTCGTCTCGAAAGTCGGTTCGTAGAGAGCGGTCGGCAATCCATGATGGATCGTCGCCAGCCAATTGGCCTTGGCAAGGCCCGCCTTCTGGCTGTGCGAAATGGAAATCAGGGGAAAACGCGGAAACCGTTCATAGGCCGGCGCCAGGTCCACATAATCCAGCCTGCCATGCGGCGTCGTCACCGTGCGGTCGGCGAGATCCTCGAAGAAGGAAAAGTGCAGGAAATGGCTGAGGTGGAAGTGGATGACATCGAACTCCGACGCCCGGTCCCTCACCTGTGCAAGCATCGAAAGATGCGCAGCGATCTCGGATTTGAGCGGACGCGGATCGAGGCGCAGCGCGCGTTCCCGGCTGGCTACCAGCGTCGCGGAAGTCTGGCTGTCGCCACTGGCGAACAGCGTCACCTCATGGCCCAGATCGACCAGCGCTTCGGTTAGATACGAGACGATGCGCTCGGTGCCGCCATAGAGCCTTGGCGGCACCGATTCATAAAGCGGCGCGACATGGGCGATTTTCATATTCCATCCTGGATGCTGGGCATGCAGGTGTGAAATGCGTCAACGCCTCGATTGGTTCCGATTTTATGATCGAGCGTCGGCACCAGAGGCCGCAGTCGGCATGCAACTATGCGTCAAACGGATTGCGCGATCAGGGTCAGAAAGCCACCGCTCAGGGCGACATTGCCGACGAAGCCATTGATGCGGGACGCACGGTCCGGACCCTGATGGTCCCAGAAATTGTGGAACATCGGCGTGGCGACGATGAGGAACAGCAGCAGCACCGCGGCCGCGAGTGCCGTCCACAATCCTGCGATGACCAGCACGCCGGCGGCGATCTGAAGCACGATGCCGAGCCACAGCGCCAATCTTGCCTGCGGCACACCGCGCGCGGCCATCATATGGGTCAGAAAGGCCGCGTTCTGGATGTTGCGCAGGCCGGCGAAGACGAAGGCGCCGCCGAGCAACAGGCGAGCGAGAAACAACAAGGTCGAAGGCATATCGGCAGGCATCAAACGCTCCCTTTGAAAGTGGGAGCCCCGCCTTTCGACGGCGCTCCCAACATAAATGGACAATCAGGCGGCCTTGGCCGCCGGCATCGGGTGAATGGCCTGGAACGGAATGCACAGCCGGTTCCAGGTGTTGATCATGCCGAGCGCAACGGACAGCTTGACCAATTCCTCTTCCGAGAAATGCTCGAGCGTCTTTGCATAGAGCTCGTCCGGCACGCCATTGTTGGCGATCAGGGTGACGGCCTCGGTCCAGGCAAGGGCGGCGCGTTCGCGCAGGGAAAACAGCGGCGATTCCTTCCAGGCTGAAACCAGGTAGAGCCGCTGCTCGGTCTCGCCGTCGCGCCTCGCCTCGCGGCTATGCATCTCGACGC
>NZ_RZOL01000303.1:0-7499 GCF_004022985.1 Mesorhizobium sp. M7A.F.Ca.ET.027.02.1.1
TGGTATAGTCGGCCAGCAGCGCTTCGCTCATCTGCTTCTGGGTGCCGTAGGAGGTCAGCGGCGTCGGATGGAAGTCGTCGGGAATGACATCCGGAAACGGCGCGCCGAACACCGCGATCGACGAGGTGAAGACGACGCGCGGCGCAAAGCCCGCCAGCCGGATGGCATCGAACAAGGCCCGCGTGCCATCGAGATTGACGCGGTAGCCGAGATCGAAATTCGCTTCCGCCTCGCCCGACACGATGCCGGCAAGATGGAACACGACGTCGGGGCGCGATGCGACCAGGCGCTCAGCGGCCCCTGCTTCGGCGAGATCGCCAGTGTGCAGCGTGACGCTGACGCCATCCAGGCTCGGGGCCTGTGGCGGCACGATATCGTGTAAATCAAGCGCCGTGATCTTGCGGCCGCGCAGCGTGCCGTCCTTGGCCAGCCGGGCGATGAGCTTGCGGCCGACCATACCCGCGGCGCCAGTGATCAGAATGCGCATATCGAAAATCCCTTGCCTATTTACCCTGATTTTTACGCTGGTTGCGGGCCCGCAACCAGAACACCGAGAAGAACGCCAGCACGAAGACGATGCCAAAGGCGCCGGCTAGCACCGTCGAAAAGCTGCCCAGTGCCAGCATCACGGTCGGCAGGTAGTAGGCGCCGATACCGAACAGCAGCATGATCCACACTGCAGCGATAAGAGCATTGCTGGTGTCACGATCCATCACGCCGCACCAGGGCAGCGGGTGTTCATCAAGCTGGTTTTCAAGGTTTTGCAACTCCCGAGGCAGAACCAATCGACATCGATCGATCGGTCCTAGTGATGATGGTCGTGATATGCAGCCGCTTCATGCCCGTGCCCATGGTCGTGCTCGTCGCCATCGTCGGCGCACTGGCCGAATTCCGGTTCCACGGTGGCATGGCTGATGCCGTGCTCGCTGGCAAGCCGCTTCTTGACGGCACTCACCGCCTGATGCGCATCGACGCCCTCGTCGAGACAGGCATGCAGCGTCGCCATGTTGCTGGTCCCATCAAGCGACCAGACATGCATATGGTGCACTTCGCGCACTCCCTGGACGGTCGCCTCGAGATCCCTGGCGATCAGATCGCGGTCGAGGCGTGGCGGCACGCCCTCGAGCAGGACATGGGCGGCTTCGCGCATCAGCGACCACGCCGTGTAGAGGATCAGCAGTGAAACCAGGACCGACAGGATCGGGTCGATCGGCGTCCAGCCGGTCGCCAGGATGACCAGCGCCGCCGCGATGGCCGCCGCCGAGCCGAGCAGGTCGCCAAGCACATGCAGGATGGCGCCGCGCATGTTCAGGCTTTCGCGGTCGCCGCCATGCAGCACGAAGAACGCGCCGATGTTCACCAACAGGCCGAGGATCGCCACCACCAGCATCGGCCCGCCAAGCACCGGTGCCGGCGCCTGCAGGCGCCCCCAGGCCTCGTAGACGATCCACAGCGCGATGACGAAGATGGCGATGCCGTTGGTATAGGCCACCAGCGTCTTGACCCGGCCGAAGCCATAGGTGAGGCGAATGGTCGCCGGGCGGCCAGCCAGATGGAAGGCATACCAGGCAAGGCCGAGCGCGATCGAGTCGGCGAGCATGTGGCCGGCATCGGCCAGCAGCGCCAGCGAGCCGGTGAGGATGCCGCCAAGCGCTTCGGCGACCATGAAGCCGCCGGTCAGGCAGGCTGCGATCAGAACGCGTTTCTTATCGGTCGAGCCATGCACATGGCCGGGCCCATGATCGTGCCCAATGTGATCGTGCCCGCTGTGATCGTCGGTATGTGCCAATGGCGAACTCCTAAGCGCCGAATTCCGCGCGACAATCCTCGAGCCGTCGCTTCTGCTGGCCGTCGCCATCGAAATTGGCCGGATCGAGCCACGCCTCGTAGGCACTGCGCAGCGCCGGCCACTCCTTGTCGATGATCGAATACCACGCAGTGTCGCGGTTTTCACCCTTGACGATCAGATGCTGGCGGAAAATGCCTTCGAACTTGAAGCCGAACCGTTCGGCGGCCCGCTTCGATGGCTCGTTGCGGTTGTTGCACTTCCATTCGTAGCGGCGGTAGCCGAGCTCGTCGAAGATGTATTTCATGAACAGGAACTGCGCTTCGGTTGCTCCCGGCTTGCGCGAGATAAGCGGCCCCCAATAGATGTTGCCGATCTCGATGACGCCGTACGCCGTGTCGATGCGCATCAGCGTCTGGCGCCCGGCGACCTTGCCGCTGGCCTTGTCGATGACGGTGAAGAACAGCGGATCCTCGCTGGCCTCGACCTTGTCCAGCCATGGCTGGAAGGCGGCGCGGGTCTCCGGCGGATAATCGGGCAACCAGGCGAAGCGGCCGTCGATGTCGGACACGGAGGACGCTTCATAGAGGCCATCGCCATGTTTTGCAGCACTCAGCGGTTCGAGCCGGACAGTGCTTCCGTCGATGGTCTTGCGTTCGGGCCGCGGGCGCGGTTGCCAATCCCTGAGATTTTCCGACACCGAAAGCTCCAATCCGTTTGACTTTTGCCAGCCGAAGCTCACAAAAACGCGACCCAACAGCAAGAACCACACGGACGGGAAAAATGCTCCACACGATTTCGGCCTTCGACCGCCTTGGCGAGGAAAACGCCTTTGCCGTGCTCGCGAGGGCCACAGCACTTGCCCAACAAGGCCGCGACATCGTCAATCTCGGCATCGGCCAGCCCGACTTCAAGACGCCGCAGCACATCGTCGAGGCGGCGATCAAGGCGCTGCGCGACGGCCATCACGGCTACACGCCGGCCAATGGCCTGCTGGCGACGCGCGAGGCGGTGGTGCGCCGCACGCTGACCACAACCGGTGTCGAAGTATCGCCCGAAACGGTAATGATCCTGCCCGGTGGCAAGCCAACCATGTTCGCCGCGATCCTGATGTTCGGCGAACCTGGCGCCGAAATCCTCTATCCCGATCCGGGCTTCCCCATCTATCGCTCGATGATCGAGTTCACCGGTGCAGCCCCTATTCCCGTGCCGATGCGCGAGGAAAACGGCTTTGCCTTCTCCGCCGAGGAGACGCTGGCGCTGATCACTTCGAAGACCAGGCTGCTGATCCTCAACTCGCCCGCCAATCCGACCGGCGGTGTGACGCCCCGTGCCGAGATCGAGAAACTGGTCAAGGGGCTGGAGGCGCATCCGCAGGTCGCCATCCTTTCCGACGAGATCTACGACGTCATGACCTATGATGGCGAGACGCATTGCTCGCTGCTCGGCTTTCCCGAAATCCGTGACCGGCTGATCGTGCTCAATGGCTGGTCGAAAACCTGGGCGATGACCGGCTGGCGCATGGGCTGGTCGATCTGGCCGAATGGCGACAAGGGCGCCCATCTCTACGACAAGGTGCGCAAGCTGGCGGTCAACTGCTGGTCCTGCGTCAACGCGCCGAGCCAGTTCGCCGGCATCGCCGCAATCGACGGCCCGCAGGACGATGTCGCCAATATGATGCGCGCCTTCGACCGCCGCCGGAAGATCGTCGTCGAGGGGCTGAATGCCCTGCCCAACATGTCCTGCATCACGCCCAAAGGCGCGTTCTACGCTTTCCCCAACGTCTCGAAGACCGGCTGGAAAGCCAAGAAACTCGCCTCGGCGCTGCTCGACGAGGCCGGCGTGGCGCTGATCGGCGGTCCCGATTTCGGCATTCTCGGCGAAGGCTATATCAGGCTCTCCTACGCCAATTCCGAGGAGAACATCTTGCGGGCGCTGGAACGGATCGGGGCCTTCCTGGCGAAGTAAGCCTGAAAGCGGCCCGCTGTCCTCTTCCGGACAATTTGCGGCTGTGGCATGACGGTGTCATGAGCCGTCCGGAGGCGCGCGGCCAAGACTGGGCGTGCATGTCGAGAACGGCTACGGTCCTCGGATCAGGATCGAAGTGGGGGTGACATCGGATGTTCTATGCAATCCTTGCCTATCATGTGGAAGACGCAATCAAGGCGCTGACGCCGCAGGAAGATACGGCGCTGATGGCTGACTTGCTCAAGATCCATGAAGGGCTCTATGCCGACGGCAGCCTTGGCCCGTCGGCGCGGCTTGGCGCGACACAATCGGCCTGCACCTTGCGCGACGGCATGATCGTCGACGGCCCCTTCGCCGAAACCAAGGAACAGCTTCTCGGCCTCTATGTCGTCGACTGCCCGACGCGGGACGATGCCATCGCTATCGCGCGCGACTTTCGTCGCGTCAATCCGACCGCCGTCTACGAGATCCGTCCTATCGCGCTCTATCTGCCCGGCACAGAGCTACTGGGAGAATGACTACCCACGCCCGACAAACGGCATCTTGGTCGCCATGACGGTCATGAACAGCACGTTGGCGTCGAGCGGCAGGCTGGCCATGTGGACGACGGCGTCGGCGACGCGCTGAACATCCATCACCGCTTCGGCTGATATGGAGCCGTTGGCCTGCGGCACGCCGACCGTCATCGGCTGCGCCATGTCGGTCAGCGCATTGCCGATGTCGATCTGGCCGCAGGCGATGTCATAGGGCCGGCCGTCGAGCGCCAGCGTCTTGGTCAGTCCTGTGATGGCATGCTTGGTCGCCGTGTAGGGCACCGAGCCCGGGCGTGGCGCATAGGCCGACACCGAACCGTTGTTGATGATGCGGCCACCCATCGGCTTCTGCTTGCGCATGGCGCCAAAGGCGGCACGGGCACACAGGAACGAACCGGTGAGATTGACGCCGACGATATCGTTCCACACTTCGACCGGTATCTCGTCGATCGGCGTCGATTTGTAGCCCATGCCGGCATTGTTGAAGAGCAGGTCGACACGGCCGAAGGCCGCCGCCACGGTCTCGAACAGATCGTCGACCTCGCCTGCCTTGCTGATATCGCAGGCTACCGCCAAGGCCTTGGCGTCGTTGCGGCCGGCCTCGGCGACCGCAGCGTCCAGCACCGACTTGCGGCGCCCGCAAAATACCGTGTTCCAGCCGTTCTTGAGCAGCGCCGTGGCGACGCTCTTGCCGATGCCCGTGCCGGCCCCGGTGACGATGGCGGTTCTTTGCTCGGTCATGGCTGTTGTCCTCCGGCAGCGCTGCGCTTGCTCGACTGATTTTCAGGGGTTTGGCTCGAAAAAGGAAGGCATCGCAAATGACGGCGGAGATGGCAAGCGTGTCCATCCGATCGGGCCGACAAAAAGGGCGGCCATTGGCGACCGCCCCTGATCTGAACCGGGCTTGGGAGGAGGAAAAGCCGATCCGACTATGTTGAATGATGCGCTTGCTGGGTTAACGAGAGGTTAACCCGGAAAGCGCCTCCTGTGCCGTTTTGGCCTACCAGCGCGGATTGGGTGACGTCCCTGCCGTGGCCGGCACCTTGGCCGCCGAAACCGTTGCCTCGACATGGTCGAGCAGCGCGTCCGGCAGGCCGAGCCGGCCTGCAAGCAGGTCGAGGTAGCCACGCTCGGCGCGGGTGTCGGGATCGATGGTCAGGCGCGACGCCGTGTAGAGTTCGAGCTTCTGCGCATCGGTCTTGGCGCCGGCGACCAGCGTGTCGAGGTCGAGCGGGCTTGCCAGCTCCGCCATCAGGAACTTTTCAGCATCGGAGTCTATGCCGGCCAGGCTGAGCTTGCCGGCGATCTTCTGGCGCTCTTCATCGTCGATATGGCCATCGGCTTTTGCCGCCGAGATCATCGCCCGTATCAGGGTCAGCGTGAATTCGTCCTCGCCTTGCGGCGCCTGCGACGGGTGGAAGGCGGTGTCCTTGGGCGGCGGCAGCAATTCCGGTTCGCCGGCCGCCGGTGCTTCGGCGGGTGCGTTGCCGGCCTTGTAGTTCTGGTAGGCCTTGTAGGCGAGGCCGCCGATGGCAGCCAGTCCGCCAAGCTTCACCGCGGCGCCCGTCACGTTACGACCGGCACCAGTTCCAAGCAGCACGGCGGCCAGTGCGCCGGCGGCCAGCGGATTGTCCTTGGCCATCTGCACGGCCTGCCCCGCCTTGTCGCGAACGGTGCCGCTGGTGCCGGGGATTTGCGAGCCGAGCAGATCGTCGAGAAGCTTCTTGGGATCGAACATTCAGTGCCTCCAGGATTTGCCCGGCCGAACGGGCAGGTTTCGAACGTCGAAGACGTAGGTCCCGAAACTTGACATTGCAATGACAGGCGGCCGCTTTGCAGCAGCTTGATGCCCGGATCAGGAGCCGATATGCGGACCCCTGCCCCGCGCCTGCGCAAGCTCGACCTGGCGCTGGCGCTCGGCATAACGCTGGCGGTCCTCGTTCGAACGCGCCTCGAAACAATGCGGGCAGGAAATACCGGCGGCGAATTTGGGCGACGTCAGGTCGCCCGGTGTCAGCGGGTGCCGGCAGGCGCGGCACAGTTCCGCTTCGCCCTCGGCGAGGCCGTGCGACACCGAAACGCGCTCGTCGAAGACGAAGCATTCGCCTTGCCAGAGGCTCTGTTCGGCCGGGACCTCTTCGAGGTATTTGAGGATGCCGCCCTTGAGATGGAAGACATCCTCGAAGCCGAGCGATTTGACATAGGCGGTTGCCTTTTCGCAGCGTATGCCGCCGGTGCAGAACATCGCCACCTTGCGGCCTTCGAGCTCCGCCCGGTGCGCTTCCACCCAGGCCGGGAACTCGCGAAAGCTTGCGGTGGCCGGATCGATCGCCCCCTTGAATGTGCCGATCGACACCTCATAGGCGTTGCGCGTGTCGATTATGACAGTGCCGGGCTGCGAAATCAGAGCGTTCCAGTCGGTCGGCGCGACATAGGTGCCGGCACTATTCGAAGGATCGATGTCGTCGACGCCCATGGTGACGATCTCGCGCTTCAGCCGCACCTTCATGCGGTGGAACGGCATGTCCGCGGCTGCGCTGTACTTGACCTCGAGGCCCGCCAGCCCTTCGATGGCTTCGAGATACAGGATCAGTTCGGCAATTGCCGCCTCGCTGCCGGCGACGGTGCCGTTGATGCCTTCATGCGCCAGCAGCAGCGTGCCCTTGATGCCGCGCCCGCAGCAGAAGGCGGCGAGCGGCGCGCGCAGTTCTTCGAAAGCGTCGAGCCGGGCAAACCGGTAGAGCGCTGCGACGCGGAAGGGTGGAAGTGATGTCATTGCCGAAGCCACTAGACGCTCACGAAAGCCTATTCAAGGCAATAGCAGGCATCCTGTTCGGAGGTCACGGGCGCAAATCTGCACCATAGGCGAATTTATACCATAGCTGAGATCAGGGAGTCAAGAAAAAATTCCTATCCTGACAAAGCTGCCGGCACCGCCGAGCTGGCAGCCGCGCTAAGCTTGGCGAGCATGGGCGACACGTGACATCGCGACACGGCCGGTTTCGTGGACAGGAAAACGGCCTTCTGCTAATCGGTTGAATTGCCCACGCCACGGAGAGACACATGCCCAGCAAGACCGAAAAACTCCTGTCGCTCCTCAACGGCCAGCCGGTCATCCCGGTGCTGAAGATCTCTGATATCGCCAATGCCGTGCCGCTGGCGCGCGCGCTGGCGCGCGGCGGCCTGCCGGCAATCGAGATCACGCTGAGGAC
>NZ_RZOL01000304.1:0-7482 GCF_004022985.1 Mesorhizobium sp. M7A.F.Ca.ET.027.02.1.1
GGCAGGATCTCTGGCTCATGGAAGGGACAACCATATGAAAAGGGTTGGGAATCAAAGCATGCTAGCAGTGGCGCCTTGCTTCACCAATGCGGTTAAATTTCGGTGAGATGGCGGAGCAGCTGACTCTTAATCAGCGGGTCTTAAAACGGAATTCGGCAGTCAGCACACCTACAACAGGCCGTGTTTCCTGAATTCCGCCTGCTCGTCACCTGATATCCAGCCAAACACCTTCAGCTTGCCGTCACGCTTTTCGACGAGATAGTTGACCGCAAAGTCGATGGTCACGGGACTCCCATCCTTGCGTTCATAGTCACCGGCCCAGTTTACCTCAGCCACGCAATGGTCCTGGTCGACAGGTGTCACAGAGACCTCCTTGCAGGTCATCCTCTTGCTGCCGAGGGCACGATAGGCCTCAAAGCCCTTTGTCATGATGGCCTTCAACTGCTCGCCATTCTCGCCAACCATGACCGCTGCCGGCGTCACCGAGACAAAACCGGCCGAATACATGTCCGCGACGTCGTTGAGATCGACGGTGTCGGCGATCGCGTCATTGTAGATTTTCTCATAGACCTTGAAGAATTTTCGCACATCCGCCTTGGCTACCATTCTCGCCTCCCGGCTCGAAAAAGTGTTGATCAACGGTACTGCAAATGCGGGCTGCCGTGCATCGTTCCGCCGACGCGACCTACCCCAGCCGCCCCAGCACCGGGAAATTTTCCAGCAGCCAATAAGACACCGTCTGCACGCCGCCGGTGAGGAAAAACACGCCGGCGACCACCAGCAGCGCGCCGATCGCTTTTTCGACGCGGCCGAGATGGACGCGGAATTTGCCAAGGAAGCGCATGAAGGCGCCGGAAAACAGGGCGGCGATCAGGAACGGGATACCCAGCCCGAGCGAATAGGCGGCGAGCAGCAGCGCGCCCTCGCCCACCGTCTCGCGGCCGCCGGCCAGCGTCAGGATCGGACCGAGCACCGGACCGATGCAGGGCGTCCAGCCGAAGGCGAAGGCCAGCCCCATCACATAGGCGGCGACCGCACTTGCCGGCTTGCCTTGCGACCGGAAGCGCGCCTCGCGCGACAGCAGTGGAATGCGCAGGATGCCAAGGAAATTCAGGCCCATCAGGATGATCAGCACGCCGGCGCCCATCGCCAGCGGCTCCTGCCAGACACGCAGCAGCCGGCCGATGGTTGAAGCGCCGGCGCCAAGCGCGACAAAGACGGTCGAGAAGCCGAGCACGAAAGCGATCGAGGAATAGAGCAGCGCGCCGCGTGCGCCTTCCCTCGCCGTAGTTCCCGCATTGCCACGGAAATCGTCGACCGAGACGCCGGCCATATAGCAGAGATAGGGCGGCACCAGCGGCAGCACGCAAGGCGACAGGAACGAGATGGCTCCCGCCCCGACCGCGCTGACATAGCCGATGTCCAATGCCATTTCCAGGAACTCCACCGTCGTGCCGCTGATATAGCGACGCGCAGCCTTGTCCACCAATCACCATTGTGTTGGCAAGATCATGCTTGCCGGGGAAGAAACGGCAGCCCCTGGGCGTTGACACAGCGAGGCCGCGATTTCCCGCGCGTCTCCAGATAATACCAGTCAGGGAGATTTCCATGAAAACCATAACCGCAGGACTGGCAGCGCTTCTGCTCAGCACCGCCGCATCCTTCGCCGTCGACGCGTGGAAGGAAGCCGAGGTCAATGGCACCAAGATCTACACCGACGCCAATGGAATGACGCTCTACACCTATGACAAGGACGAGAAGGGCAAGAGCAATTGCTACGACAAATGCGCCACCAACTGGCCGCCACTGAAAGCCGAAGCCGGCGCTAAGGCGGACGACGAATGGACCGTTGTCGACCGCACCGACGGCACCAAGATGTGGGCCTATGACGGCAAGCCGGTCTACACCTTCATCAAGGACAAGAAGCCCGGCGATGTGACCGGCGACGGCGTCGGCGAGGTCTGGCATATCGTCAAGGCCGACTAAGCACGCCAATCCCGCTGCTGGCGGGAGAAGGGCTGGTCGCCGGCATCTCCATGCACTCGGCGGCCGGCATCGAACAGCCCCTTATAAGTGTCGCTAAGTGTCGCCCTTCCGGTTTGGGCAGCATTTCAACGACTCGGCGGAAAAATGAATCGGGTCGTTTCCGCTCACTCGGGGACCACCATCTCCCTTTCCCAAATTCTGTGATTTTCTCCATACACTCTAAGAGTGTATTGCTTCGGACCGGCCCGCAATTTGGGCGCTTCCCCTTGACCGGATGCAAAAGCGCGGCCATGTGAGCGACAAATAGAACGAGATTTCGTCGCGCGCAGCGGAATTCTTCTGCCGCACCACAGCTGATATGAGACCTCATGGACGTCGTCGTCGTCGAATCGCCGGCCAAGGCGAAGACAATCAACAAATATCTCGGCAAGAACTACAAGGTTCTGGCCTCGTTCGGCCATATCAGGGATTTGCCGGCCAAGGATGGCTCGGTGCGTCCGGATGAGGATTTCGCCATGTCCTGGGCGGTCGACACCGCCTCGGGCAAGCGACTCGCCGACATCGCCAAGGCGGTCAAGGATGCCGATGGCCTGATCCTCGCCACCGACCCGGATCGCGAAGGTGAAGCCATCTCCTGGCATGTACTGGAGGTGCTGAAGCAGAAGCGCGCGCTGAAGGACAAGCCGGTCAGCCGCGTCGTCTTCAACGCCATCACCAAGTCGTCGGTGCTGGAGGCGATGGCCAATCCGCGCCAGATCGATGCGCCGCTGGTCGATGCCTATCTCGCCCGCCGGGCGCTGGATTATCTCGTCGGTTTTACGCTGTCGCCGGTGCTGTGGCGCAAGCTGCCGGGCGCCCGCTCGGCCGGCCGCGTCCAGTCGGTTGCGCTGCGCCTGGTCTGCGACCGCGAATCCGAGATCGAGCGCTTCATCCGCGAGGAATACTGGCAGATCGCCGCCCTGCTGGGTACGCCGCGCAACGAGAATTTCGAAGCGCGGCTGACCGCCTTCGATCGCAAGAAGCTGCAAAAGCTCGACATTTCCAACAAGGCGCAGGCCGACGACATCAAGTCGATGCTCGAAGGCGCGACCTTCAAGGCGGTGTCGGTCGAAGCCAAGCCGACCAAGCGCAATCCCGGCCCGCCCTTCACCACTTCGACGCTGCAGCAGGCCGCCTCATCGGGCCTGGGCTTCTCGGCCAGCCGCACCATGCAGGTGGCGCAACGTCTCTATGAAGGCATGGAGATCGGCGGCGAGACCACAGGTCTCATCACCTATATGCGAACCGACGGCGTGCAGATGGCACCCGAGGCGATCGACGCCGCACGCGACGCCATTGCCAAGGAATTCGGTCCGAAATACCTGCCGGAAAAGCCGCGCCAATATACCGCCAAGGCCAAGAATGCCCAGGAAGCGCACGAAGCGATCCGCCCGACGGATTTCATGCGCACCCCGGCATCGGTCAGGCAATATCTCGATTCCGACCAGATGCGGCTCTATGAGCTGATCTGGAAGCGCGCCATCGCCAGCCAGATGCAGCCAGCCGAGATCGAGCGCACCACCGCCGAGATCGAAGCGGTCAACGGATCGCGCACCGCAGAGCTGCGTGCCATCGGTTCGGTCGTTCGGTTCGACGGTTTCATCGCCGCCTACACCGACCAGAAGGACGACGATGCGGAAGACGAGGAAAACCGCCGCCTGCCTGAAATCCGCGCCGGCGAGCAGCTAGCCCGCCAGGCGATCAATGCCACCCAGCACACCACCGAGCCGCCGCCGCGCTATTCCGAAGCTTCGCTGATCAAGAAGCTGGAAGAACTCGGCATCGGCCGGCCTTCTACCTATACGGCGATCCTGAAGACGCTCGAGGACCGTGACTACGTCACCATCGACAAGCGCCGGCTGGTGCCGCAGGCCAAGGGCCGGCTGCTGTCGGCCTTTCTTGAAAGCTTCTTCAAGCGTTATGTCGAATACGACTTCACCGCGTCCCTCGAGGAAAAGCTCGACGAGATTTCCGACGGCAAGCTCGCCTGGAAGGACGTGCTGCGCGATTTCTGGAAGGATTTTTCCGGCGCCGTCGCCGACATCAAGGAACTGCGCGTCACCGACGTGCTCGACGCGCTCAATGAAGAACTGGCGCCGCTGGTGTTCCCGACGCGGGAGGACGGCTCCAATCCGCGCATCTGCCCGAAATGCGGCACCGGCAATCTGTCGCTGAAGCTTGGCAAGTTCGGCGCCTTTGTCGGCTGCTCCAACTATCCCGATTGCTCCTTCACCCGCCAGCTCGGCGATGCCGCCAATCCCAATGGCGAGAATGGCGGCGGCGAGGACGGCACCAAGGTGATCGGCAAGGACCCTTACACGTCAGAGGAAATCACGCTGCGCAGCGGTCGCTTCGGCCCCTATCTGCAGCGTGGCGACGGCAAGGAGGCCAAGCGTTCCAGCCTGCCCAAGGGCTGGACGGCCGAGTCGATCGACCACGAAAAGGCGCTGGCGCTGCTGTCGCTGCCGCGCGATGTCGGCCAGCATCCGGAAACCGCCAAGATGATCTCAGCCGGGCTTGGCCGCTACGGCCCGTTCGTGCTGCATGACGGCACCTATGCCAATCTCGAAAGCATCGAGGACGTGTTCTCGATCGGCCTCAACCGCGCCGTATCGGTGATCGCCGAGAAGCAGCTGAAGGGCAAGGGCGGCCGCAATGGCGGTACTGCCGCGGCGCTGAAGGAGCTTGGCGACCATCCCGATGGCGGCGGCAAGATCGTCGTGCGCGACGGCAAATACGGGCCTTACGTGAATTTCGGCAAGGTCAATGCTACGCTGCCCAAGGGCAAGGATCCGCAGTCGGTGACGATCGAGGATGCGCTGGCATTGATTGTCGAGAAGGAAGCCAAGGGCGGCGGCGGCAAGAAGCCTTTCCGAAAGGCAGCCGCGGCCAAGGCCCCGGCGACCAAGAAGGCGGCAGCCAAGAAGCCGGCTGCGAAGAAGCCGGCCGCGAAGAAAAAAGGATAGGACAGCGTGGCGCGCAAGATCACCGGCAGAACCCACGGCGATCCGCGCACCGCCGACACCAGAGCCAAGGTCAAGGACGACTACCGGCCCTCGCGTGACGAAATCCTGCGCTACATCGCCGAAAATCCCGATCGCGCCGGCAAACGCGACATCGCCAAGGCGTTCGCACTGCGCGGCGACGACCGCATCTGGCTGAAGGATATTTTGCGCGACTTGCAGGACGAAGGCGTCCTCACCAAGGAGCGCAAGGGGCTGGCTCGCGTCGGTGCCCTGCCCCATGTCACGGTCCTCGATATTTTCGACCGCGATGCCGATGGCGTGCTCTTGGCCCGTCCTACCGAACACACGGCCAATGGGCCGCCGCCTATCGTTTCCATCCGCCTGTCGCGCAGTGGCAGTGGACCGGCGCCCGGCATTGGCGACCGCGTGCTGGCCAAGACCTTTCCGGCCGACGACACGAACGTCGCCCTGGGCGGCCCCGCCTACACCGGGCGGGTGGTGAAGATTTTCGAAAAACGTACCGATGCCGTGCTCGGTGTCTTTCGCATCTTGCAGGACGGCACCTTCCGCATCGAGCCCGTGGAACGGCGCCAGCCCGAACTGATCGTCGACAAGGAGTTCCAGAACGGCGCCAAGAACGGTGATCTGGTGGAGGTCGAGCCGGCGCGGGCTTCCCGCTATGGGCTGCCGAGGGCCAAGGTGCTTAACGTGCTGGGCTCTCTGACCAGTGAAAAGGCGGTCTCTATGATCGCCATCCACGCGCACGACATTCCGCATATCTTCCCGGCCGACGTCATCGCAGAATCCGAAGCGGTCAAACCGGCGACGCTGGATCACCGCGAGGATTGGCGCGACCTGCCGTTGATCACCATCGATCCGGCCGACGCCAAAGACCATGACGACGCCGTCTTCGCCACGCCGGATCTCGACGAGAAGAACCCCGGCGGCGTGGTTGCCACTGTCGCAATCGCCGACGTCGCCGCCTATGTGCGCTACGGCACGGCGCTCGACCGCGAAGCATTGAAGCGCGGCAATTCGGTCTATTTCCCGGATCGCGTCGTGCCGATGCTGCCCGAGCGCATCTCCAACGATCTCTGCTCGCTGCGCGAGGGCCAGGACCGTCCGGCGCTCGCCGTGCGCATGGTTTTTTCAGCCGAGGGCCGCAAGCTCAGGCACTCCTTCCATCGCATCATGATGAAGTCGGCGGCAAAGCTCGCCTACCAACAGGCTCAGGCGGCTATCGACGGCGCGCCGGACGACAAGACAGGTCCGATCCTCAAAACCGTGCTGAAGCCACTGTGGGACGCCTATGCGATCCTGAAGCGCGGCCGCGACGGCCGCCAGCCGCTCGAACTCGACCTGCCCGAGCGCAAGATCGTGCTCAAGCCGGACGGCACCGTCGATCGCGTCATCGTGCCGGACCGGCTCGATGCCCATAAGCTCATCGAAGAATTCATGATCCAGGCCAATGTCGCGGCGGCCGAAACGCTCGAGGCGAAGAAACAGGAATTGGTCTATCGCGTCCATGACGCGCCATCACTGGCCAAACAGGAATCGCTGCGCGAGTTCCTGCAGACATTGGGCCTGTCACTCGCGCGCGGCGCGCAGATGCAGCCAAGCCAGTTCAACGGCATTTTGGAGCGCGTGCGCGGCGCCGACAATGAAGGCCTGGTCAACGAAGTGGTTCTGCGCTCGCAGAGCCAAGCCGAATACTCGCCAAAGAACATCGGCCATTTCGGTCTCAACCTCCGCCGCTACGCGCATTTCACCTCGCCGATCCGCCGCTATGCCGATTTGATCGTGCATCGCGGACTTATTGCCGCACTCGGATTGGGTCCGGGCGGGCTGACGCAGGACGAAGCGGCACGGCTCGAAGATGTCGCCGTGCTGATTTCCGGGACGGAACGCCGCGCAATGGCGGCCGAGCGGGACACGGTCGACCGTCTGATCGCCGCCTACCTTGCCGAACGCGTCGACGACCGGTTCGATGCCCGCATCTCCGGCGTCACCAAGTCAGGACTATTTGTCCAATTGCCGCAGTACGGCGCGGATGGTTTCATCCCGGTGTCAACATTGAACGGCGATTACTATATATACGACGAAACGGCCCGCTCCCTGTTCGGAGAACGCTCGGGCAAAGGCTATCAACTCGCGGACCGCGTCGAGGTCCGTCTCATCGAGGTGGCGCCGATGGCCGGGGCGATGCGCTTCGAGATGTTGACCGACCCGAAGCCTCTGCCGGGCTCCAAGCGGTCGTTTCACAAGGCCAAGGGCCGCGCTCGCGCGTCGCAATCGCGACCGGGTTCGCGCGGCAGGAGACGATGATGACAACAGCCATGGAAGAACAGGTTTTCGGCGGAGAACATCACTCGGGCCGGACCGCGCGCCCGCTGTGGACGGCGATGAAGCGCGGCCTGCTCGGCCGCTGCCCGCATTGCGGCGAAGGCAAGCTGTTTCGCGCTTTCACCAAGACCGTCGACACATGCAGTGT
>NZ_RZOL01000305.1:0-7472 GCF_004022985.1 Mesorhizobium sp. M7A.F.Ca.ET.027.02.1.1
GAACCGGTATCTTGTGCGACATCCGGACGATCTGGGAAAGCTTGGCCGGGCCGGCGCCTTCCCAGGCGCACGGGAAGCGCGACGACCCATGTGGACCTTGGATTTCACTCCGCACTTACGCTGCTTTGGCCTTGTCAGCAGCCTGAGCATAAAGCGTGCTCAGCTTTCAGGCCGAGCACTCATCCATTGTTGACAGCACCTGTCGTCATTCAGGATCGCCCCATTCTCGCAGGCCGCTTGCAGCTTTCAGGCTGTTGTCAGCCAGGGCCGCCATAAAGGGTCTCGTTAAACAATTCAGGAGGCCGTTCCAATGAACAATCAGTTTGCGAGACTTTTTCGAGGACCAGGTATGCAGGCTTGTTTCAGGACAAAGAACTTTCTGGCGGCAACCACCGCGATGACGACGGTATTCCTGCCGGCTGTGTCTCTCGGGGTGGGTCTGGTAGCATTTCCAACTGGAGAAGCGTTGGCCGACGACCCGATTTCGATCCCGCTGGAGTATGTCGGGGAAGGCCATGACCGCCTGGGCATCTGGGCCAAGATCAACAATGGCAACGCGCAGCGATACGTATTCGACACGGGCTCGGACCAGCTCAACACGCAGATCGGGTCAGAGGTGACCGGGGTCCGCCCGATTGCCGACACGCCTTACGTATATACGTACGGGGACGGAACGTATGGTAATAAGCTTCAGAACGTGGAAATTGATAAATTTACATATGTCGATCCAGATCAAAAGATAACAATCGACGGGCCGTCTGTAAGCGATAAGAAATACCGGGCTGCTCGCATTCTCGATTTTGTCTATACCCATGCGTATTGCAAGGACAACAATCTTAAGTGCACGCCGGGATCCGTGACGGATGGACTTAAAGATATGTATGGTCAGGATCTCCAAGAACCTTATCACGCCGATAAGGAGCAGCGGGCGAAAATGACCGCTGGCAAGATGGCAGACGAAGGCGGCGATTTCGCAGGTACATTCGGGGCCGGCGATTTTCTTGGCAAGACAAGTGTCTGGGGCATGATGGGCAGTGTCACCAGGTCTGGCTACGTGGTCTCCGCCAATGTGAATCCGGATTCCGAGAGCGACCAAACGCCTGGCTGTTCCCCCTGCACGATTGTCAACCTCAATCCAAGCCTCCGGGCCCAATATACTAATGCCATGCCATGGGGAGAACCCGAGGAAAAAGATCAGGATTCTTATCAGAATTTTCCTGGCTCTGGCGCCAATGCCTCGACCGAATACGAAGGCAGCTACAATCTGCAGTACACGGTTAAGGATGGAGCCCCACCAATCACCGACCCCAACAAGACCGCGGTATTGCTCGACACCGGCACACCGGGCGGTGGCAGTCTGGAGATCAGTGATGCGATGCTGAAGCAATTTCAGGATGCGGGCGTCAAACTTAAAAATGTTCGGAGAAATGAGCAACGCGAGATCGTAAGCGCATCGGGCAACATCCCGAGCGTTACAATCGCAGGAACGGATGGCGATCCGGTAAGGCTGGACAATATCGACTTCACCTACACCAGCGGCACGACGGAACAACCCAATGACCAGACCAGTTTTGTTGCCGGTCTTGACTTCTTCAAAAACAGATCGGTCATTTTCGATCTGGAGAAGAAGTATACCGCTTATACGTCACATTTCGTCACTGCCAGCAACTTCTCTACCGATTCATCCGCACCCGAAGGGACCGGTCTGAGCAGGATCACGACGAGCATGGGGAATGAGGGCGGGTTCGGCATAGCGGGTGTCGTCTCCGGCTCCGGATCGCTGACGCTTGATACAAAGACGGTGGTCCGGATGACGAATGTCAACACCTACACCGGCGAGACGAATATTGCTCAGGATGCCTATCTCTCGCTTGCGGGGCTCGGCAACATCCAACGGTCAGCGAAAGTCGTTGCAGACGGCACGTTCGATATCTCCGAACATGGAAATGGCAGCGACTATTGGGGAATCTCCGACGCCTACAACGATGCCCGTATTCGTAGCCTGAGTGGCAGCGGAACGGTCGAACTGGGCAAGCGTACCCTGGTGCTAACGGATTCGAACGACACGTTCGCCGGCAGCATCAACGACCTCGACGTTGATAACAATAATATGGGCGGCAAACTATTCGTTGCCGGTGGCGTGCAAACGCTGAGCGGAAAGAACAATTTTTCCGGCATGACGACGGTCGGTTCCGGCGCGGGATTGCTGCTTGCCGATACAGGTGTGCTTTCCCATGATGCGACCACGTCCGGCTTTCTCGGGAATGACGGGCAGATCGGGGGCACGGCTATCGCAAACAGCGGCGGTGTCGTCGCAGGCGGCGGCACCTACGGTGCGGTCACCATTTCCGAGGGCGGCACGGTCGCTCCTGGCAGTGCGACCGATCCGAGCAGGATCGTCACCACACTGACTGTCACGGGCGATTTCGCGCAGCAGTCCGGATCGATCTATCAGGTCGACCTCGCAAGGTCGTCCGATCTCATCGATGTTGGCGGAGCAGCGGCGATCGACAGCGGCGCGCAGATCGAGCTGCTGCGGCAGGGAACGCTATCGGTCGATGCCCGATATACTCTGCTCTCCGCAGCAGGCGGCGTAAGCGGCACCTATGGCGGGCTGACGGGGGCTCTGGCGACAGACGCGACGCCCTTCGTCGATTTCCAGCTCGTCTACGATGCCAACAATGTCTATCTCGATATCAGCCGCACATCGACGGCGTTTGCCGATGTAGCCAGCACCTTCAATCAACGCTCGGTCGCCGCAGCGGCTCAGGCGCTTGGAAGCGGTAATCCGATCCAGGACAACATCCTGTTCCTGACGGCGCCGGAAGCCCGCAACGCTTTCGATATGCTATCAGGCGAGGTTCATGCTTCCATTCATAGCGGCCTCATCGAGGACAGTCATTCTGTACGCGATGCCGCGAGCGAACGGATCCGTGCGGCGTTCGACGGCGTCGGTGCCTCCAGCGTTCCGGTGATGACTTATGGGCTGGGTGGTCTGGAACTGGCCCCGGCAACGAGTGAGAATTTCGCCGTATGGGGCCGTGGCTTCGGCGCCTGGGGTCATCTCGACAGCGACGGCAATGCCGCCGGTCTCGATCACTCGACAGGCGGCTTTCTGGCTGGCGGTGACGCGGCTGTCGGCGAAAGCTGGCGGCTCGGCCTCATCAGCGGCTACAGCCATACCTCCTTGGAGGCGGACGATCGCGCGTCGTCGGGCTCGAGCGAGAATTACCATCTCGGTCTTTTTGCCGGCACGCAGAACGGCAATCTCGGTTTTCGTTCCGGCCTTGCCTATACCTGGCACAGCATCGAGACCGGCAGGTCCGTGGTCTTTCCAGGCTTCGCCGACAGCCTTTCGGCCGATTACGACGCCGGCACGTTCCAGGCCTTTGGCGAGCTCGGCTACCGTATCAATACGGCTTCGGCTTCCTTCGAGCCCTACGCTAATCTCGCTTATGTGAATTTTGACGCCGATGGCTTCACCGAGAATGGCGGCGCAGCCGCCTTGTCGAGCGGGGATCGCTCGAGCGACACGGCGTTTACCACGCTAGGTCTGCGTGCGTCGACGGTACTGACCCTCGGCACCGTGACTGCTACCGCGCGCGGCGGTCTTGGCTGGCGCCACGCCTTCGGCGACGTCAGGCCGGATACCGCTCTTGCCTTTGCTGGCGGTTCCTCCTTCGCCATCAAGGGCGTGCCGATCGCAAAGAACGCAGCTCTGCTCGAAGCTGGGCTTGACGTAAACATCACCGAGAACGCGACGTTCGGCATCGCCTATCAGGGACAGATCGCCTCGGATGCCCAGACACACGGGTTCAGCGCCAAGCTCGGCGTCCGTTTCTAAATCACCCGCAAAAGAGATTGGTTATGAAGTCAGTGAGTGCATTTTCTTTTACCGTCGTTCTCGGCTCAGCGACGGTGATGTCTGTGTCCGCCGCGCGAACGGACGATGCCTGCTACAACAAGGCACAAAGCCTATGATGACGCAATGTTCAATCGACGACCTGAAGCCAGTCGATGGCGAGCTTGACAAGCTCTACAAGGAGATGGAGACCCGGCTCAAAGAGTCCCGGCGCATGTCCAGGAACTGGTCGAGACCGCGAGGGGCTACAACGCCACCTCGGAGAACACGCGCGACGCCTACCCCAAGGATTGGCGGCATTTTTCCTCCTGGTGCCGGCGCGCTGGCTTCGATCCCCTGCCTCCGGGCTCGAAGGTGATCAGGCTCAATATCAGCGCCTGTGCCTCGGGCACCGCCGCCGGCGATCCGAAGCGTGGCGCCCCTGCCCTTTAGTTTGCGACCATCGAGCGGCGGCTTTCCGGCCTCGCCTGGAACTTTACCCAGCGCGGCCGGCCGTTGGACCGCGCGGAGCGGCATATCTATAAGGTTCTTGCCGGCATTCGCCGCAAGCACGCAAAGCCACCGCGGCAGAAAGAGGCGGTCCTGGCGACGATCTGCTGGCGATGATCGCCACGCTCGGCCACGACCTCAGGGCCTGCGCGACCGCGCTATTTTGCTCCTGGGCTGTGGCGGCGGCCTGCGGCGCTCCGAGATCGTCGGTCTCGACGTCATGCGCGACGA
This sequence comes from Mesorhizobium sp. M7A.F.Ca.ET.027.02.1.1, assembly GCF_004022985.1. NCBI lineage: Bacteria > Pseudomonadati > Pseudomonadota > Alphaproteobacteria > Hyphomicrobiales > Phyllobacteriaceae > Mesorhizobium > Mesorhizobium sp. M7A.F.Ca.ET.027.02.1.1. The sequence continues at coordinate 4,583 of NZ_RZOL01000305.1, forward strand.
CAACAGCGATGGCGCCAGCTGGATCGAGATTTTTGACGGCAAGGGCTGCTGGTCACCCTGCGCGGCAAGACCGGCTGGCGCGAGGTCGAGGTCGGCCGCGGCTCCAGCGACCACACCTACCCCGTAGTCGCGCTCGAGAGCTGGATCCGCTTTGGCCGCATCGCACGTGGACCCCTGTTCCGCCGCATCTTGTCGATCAGGTCGATATAATACGAAAAAGCCGCCGCCATTCGGGACGGGCGTCGGCTATCATGTCCAGCCATTATGCGGCGAGCGGATAGCTTTCGCCGGACCAGGCAGAGAACTTGGCGGCAAAAGCCTTCATCTCGTCGACCGCGAATGTGGTGCGCGGTTGCGAACTCGACTTGCTGGGCGAGAGGGACCTCGCCGAGAAAGGCGCTGACATGAGCGGGATGCTGCTTGGCCAAATCGAGATCCGCAAAGCAATCGGCCAGCGCCGCGTCGTCCAGCTGTACGCTGCAGGGCGCGTTCACGTCGTCAAGACGGATGCCAAATGCTTGCTCATAATGGCCGCAAGGTAATCGTTTCGGGTCGGAGACACAAGTTGCCGCCTCCTTCGCCGTAGAGTGGCCCGATACAATCACGATCGATATTGCCACCTCTTATCGATAGTGATCGCATAGTTCCCTGATTCGACTCTCAACCGCTCATATCAAGCGATTACTTCCATGTATCTGCTGCGCTAGCCCGTCCTGGCCTTGGAGTGTCGCTCCTCACCTCCTCCACCACTCACCAGCCCGATGGGAGTATCGCCCGCCAGCAGCTTCTCCTTGCTGAGCAGCGCGGCAACCTCAATCGCCTCGAAATCGGGCAAATCCCGCAGTGTGTCGAGGCCGAAGTGCAACAGGAAGGTCTTGGTCGTGACGTAGGTGTAAGGCGTGCCAAATTCAGCGGGCAGGCAGACGTTGACCCACAACAATCAAGGGGACGGTGCAGGCCAAGATTGCGGCAGGGCTTGGGCCCCCCACCCTTCTCCTCAGAACTCCGCTGCTTCCAGCTGGCGGCTGAAACTCACAGGCGCAGCCAGCTTGGTCTCTAACAGCATCGATCGCATCATGGTGTCTGCCATGAATCCGTGTGCGTGAAGCGCTCCAGAGCGAAGATGTTGGGCGTCAACCAGGTTCACTCCAATGAGCTTCACTTCTCGAGTTCTGCACAGTGTCCACGACTGGCGCCGGAGGTTGATCCGGTGATTAGGAGGAGCACTCGTTGTCGGATTCTCGACGATGTCGGACATGTGACACAACGCTTCCAGAGCGATCGCATTGTTCCGAAACGATTTTCCCAGTTGGCACGAAGGTTGCGGCCCTATGCGCAAAAGCACTGCGATGCCGCACCGACTGGAAGAACTCATCAATGATCACGCTTTTCGAACATGTGGGCGCCGCTACCGACACTGAGCGTTCCCGAGCCGACGGAAGCCTCTATCCCTTCTTTCTGAAGGCTGTCCGGACATGAACGCATTTGATGTCCGTCCAACGCTTGATGCTCCCGACGACGATCCCTATGTCTGGCTTGAAGATGTAGAGGGCGAGCGGGCACTTGCCTGGGCCGCCGGCCAATCGGCAAGGACTCTGAAGCACTTCGGTGGAACGCAGTTCGAGCGCGACCGCGCGGCTCTGACAGCCATTTTCGACAATCGCGACAATCTTCCCCTGATCGCGCGCCGTAGTCAGTACCTCTACAATTACTGGCGAGATGACGGTAATCCACGCGGACTGTGGCGCCGGACCACCCTTGCCGCCTACATGAAGGCGGATCCCCAATGGGAGCTACTGCTCGATCTGGATGCTCTCGCGGCTAGCGACGGAGAGGACTGGATCTGGGACGGCGCGTCCATCGAGCCGGAGAGACGGGAAAGAGCCGTTCTGCGCCTGTCGCGCGGCGGCAGCGACGCGGTCGTGCATCGCGAATTCGACCTGATTTCTCTGAGCTTTGTCGCCGACGGCTTCAACCTCCCCGAGGCCAAAGGCTACGTTAATTGGCTGGACCCTGACACGCTTCTGCTTTCCAGTGCGCTTGGTAATGGCATGGCCACCCGCTCCGGCTATGCGCGCACAGTTCGACTGTGGAAGCGTGACGCGGATCCCCTCACCACGCCGGCAATCTTCGAGGCCGGGTTCGAAAGCTTCCAAGTGTCTGGTCATTCGGACCGCACCGGCCGCAGCGAGCGCCTTTGGTTCATCGAGCAGCCGGCCTTCTTCGAGAAGATCAGCTGGATCGGCGATAGGAGCGGGCCGAGGAGGCAGATCGATCTTCCTCGCGACGCGTCGTGGCGGGTCTTCGGCGACTGGCTGGCGGTAAGGCCGCGCAAGCCCTGGACGGTGGGAGGCACCACCCATCCCGCCGACGCGCTGATCGTCATCTCGCTTTCCACTTTCCTCGCCGGCGGACGCCTTTTTGAGACCCTGTTTCAACCAGGGGAAAGGCGCTCCATGCAGTCATTCTTCTGGAATGACGGGAAGCTCATTATCTCTTACCTCGTCAATCTCGCACCGCGTTTCGAGATGTTCACTCCCGGCCACCAGGAATGGACGCGCCGAGTCCTGAACACCCTGCCCGCCGAAGGTACTGTCGACGTCTGGTCATTCGATGCGGCAGTTCACGAGACCAATGGAGAGGTCCTGATCTGTGCTCAGGATCCGATCACGCCGCCGCAGCTCTTGCTGTTCGATCTGAATGCCGCGCCGTCTCTCAGCGCTTCAGCAATCCTGAAGCGCAGCCCGGAGAATTTCGATGCATCCGGACTGGTGGTCACGCGCCACGAGGCAGTCTCTATCGATCATGAGCTGATCCCCTATACGCAGGTTGGTCCGGCGAACGGGAACGGAGATGCTCCGATTCACCTTTCCGCTTATGGCGGGGTTGG
>NZ_RZOL01000306.1:0-7448 GCF_004022985.1 Mesorhizobium sp. M7A.F.Ca.ET.027.02.1.1
GGCAGTTGCCTGAGCCCGCGCCGGCCACTGGCGACCTGATAAGGGTCCGCCGCCCGAGTTTTCTATCGCTCCGAGTCTGCGCGATCAACCAGGCCGGACTTTTGGTACGGAAGCGGACAAAGGCTCACCGCGCCGGCCTCAGCAGCGTCCAGATCCAGCCAACAAAGGTCAGTACCAGGAACGGATAGCCGGCGGCGGGCAGCGGCGCCGACGTCGGCAGCAAGGGCGCGCCCCAGAGAATCATGCAAGCCGAGACGATAAACAGCACGGCGGCCACGAGCGCGGTGAGCCGCATCCACAGGGCGAAAGTCTTCGGCGCGCTGACCATGACCAATGCTGCCGCCCAAAGCGAGATGCCGCCGAGATAGGAGGGCACGCTGGCCTCCAGTCCCGCCGCATTGCCGGCAAGCAGCAGGCTCTCGCCGGCCAGGAAAGTCAGGAATCCAGCCGCTACGCTGTCATTGCCCAGCCGCTGGTATTTCATGGTCAGCAGCGCGGTCGCCACCACGAGTGCCACGCCGTCGATCGTCCAGAGCGTTTCGCGCAGCGGGGCGCTGGCGACGAAGGTGCCGGCTAGGCCGAAGGCACCGCCGATGGCGAGGCCGGTCGCGGCGATGGTGTCTGAAGTGGTGCGCATTTGATGTCTCCCCAAGCTGGCTCGAGGATACCGCAGGACGGTGTCTGATCCAATGCTCGCCGATGGCGAGGCGCTCTCACCTGTTTGACTTCCCGACGCGGCTCCAGTGTCAGCCCGAAATCGACAAGGCGTGAAGGCAGAGACTGTCGAGAGAGCGGTCCGCAGCGCGTCCGCAGTCGACAAAGTCAGCCTTGCCCGAGAACCGATATCGGCGGATCGCAGCAAGCACCTTTACGCTTGCCTTGAAGGCAGCCTACTTTGGCAAATAGTAGCCGCTCGTGGGCACAGAATGTCGGTACTGCCTTTCCTGAGAATTTACGCGCCGCTCAACGCGGTGCTGGCTGCCCCTGGGCTTCTGGTGGTGGCTGCGCTCACGACACCGAACCTGTCCGGACGAAGCAGACTGGCTCTGACCGCACTGCTCGCGGTCATTTGGGGCGCCTATCTTCTGCAGATGGCCGCGACGCTGCTCAAGCACCGGGCGGGAGACCTTCGGGACAGGACGCCGGCAATCGCCATCGATGTGCTCGCGGTTTTGGTTCCACTCGCCGCATTTCTGCTCGGCGGCACGCCCGACTGGAGCCTCTACTGTGGTGTCTGGCTGCTGAAACCGCTGCGCGACTCGACCTTCTTCCCGGTGCTGGGCAGGGTGCTGGCCAACGAAGCGCGCAACCTGATCGGCGTCACCACGCTCTTCGGCGTCGTTCTGTTTGGTGTCGCACTCGCCGCCTATGTCATCGAGCGCGACATCCAACCGGAAAAGTTCGGCAGCATCCCCGAGGCAATGTGGTGGGCGGTGGTCACGCTGTCCACCACCGGCTATGGCGACCACATTCCGCAAACCTTCGCCGGCCGCGTCCTTGCCGGGGCGGTCATGATGACTGGCATCGGCATCTTCGCGCTCTGGGCCGGCATTCTTGCCTCCGGCTTCTATCAGGAAATCCGTCGCGAGGATTTCGTCCGCAATTGGCAATTGGTCGCCGGCGTGCCCTTGTTTGAGCAGCTCGGCCCGGCCGTGCTGGTCGAGATCGTGCGCGCGCTAAGACCTCGCAACTTGCCGGCGGGCGCCGTGATCTGCCGCAGTGGCGAGACCGGGGATCGGATGTTCTTCGTCGTGGAGGGGCGCGTCAGCGTCGCGACGCCGAACCCGGTGGAGCTTGGCCCTGGCTCCTTCTTTGGCGAGATGGCGCTGATCAGCGGCGAACCGCGTTCGGCGACCGTCAGCGCCGCGACTGCGGTCTCCCTCCTGTCGCTGCACGCGGCGGATTTCCAGATGCTATGCAGCAGCAGCCCGGAGATCGCGGAAATCATCCGCAAGACCGCGCTCGAGCGGCGCGGGCCGATGGCTTGATCCCAATCGTGCAGCTTCAGCGCCGCGCTGGCGAGAAAGGTGAGAACCCCGCAGCTATGCAGTCATGGCAGTCATGCCCAGCCGCGGGTATTTCATCGTCAGCGGCGCGGTCGCGGCTACGAGCGCCCTGCCGTTGATCGTCCAGAGTCTTTCGCGCAGCGGCGCGCTCTCCACGAAAGTGTCGGCCAGGCCAAAGGCTCCGCCAATGCTAGGCTGGTTGCGGCGGCGGTGTCGAGAGTGGAGCGCACTTGATGTCTTACCTTTGGATCGCCTCACCGATATACCCCCTCCGCTCTTTAGCCTGTGAATCAAGTCGGCTAGGATGGTCTCGGCTAATAAATGGGTGGGGGAGTCATAATGTCGTCTGTTGATCCTAGTTCAGTTACCGCGTCGGTCGTTGCCGAACTCGTCAAAGCATCTTTTAACGCGACTGTAAGGGGAGCATCTGGAGCCGTTCGCAGTACCTGGAGCAAAATATTTGAAGATTTTGCTCCATATATGGAAGATACCTACAGCCGCAATCGCAATGTTCGCATACTTTGCAAAAAAGACAGCGACGTTGACCTTTACGATGTATATGTACATTCTAGCTTTTCATCGGGCGATAAAAAGATCTCAGACCGCGAAGTTATCGAGCATTTTACTGGCGGGAAGAACATTATTGTAAACGGTAACGGCGGTGCCGGTAAGACGTTTTTTATGCGTCACCTATGGCTCACCATATTTGCCAACCCCGGCTCGACCACCCCAATATTTATCGAACTTCGTCAACTAAGTGATCTTTCAAAGCTTGACCTCAAAACGTTTATCAGAAGAACAATATCCAACCACCGTGAACTGACGGACGATTTGTTCGATTACTTTTGCGCCCAGGGCCGGTTTAGTTTCCTTCTCGACGGATTTGACGAAGTCGCGCAAGAGCATAGGGAGGAGCTACAGAGACAAATCCTGCTCCTTTCTTCGATATATAGTAAATGCTCCTTTGCTGTCTCAAGCCGCTTTGAGAAACGCTTTGCCGGTTGGCAAAATTTCGACATCTTTGAGTCTGCGCCATTTGATCTCGGTCAAGTAAGGGCCCTCATAACCAAGGTGCCATTCGATGCCGATTCCAAGGTAGTCTTTTTGAAGAAACTCACCGCAGAGTTTTTTAGCCAAAATAGAAGTTTTCTATCAAATCCGCTGCTATCAATCATGATGATGATGACTTTTCGAGAGAACATGGACATACCGCGTCGCATGAGTATATTTTATGATCAAGATTTTAACACGCTTTTTCAGTGGCATGACGCGACAAAAGCATACAGCCGGTACAAGACATTAGATATAGAGGATTTTCAAAAATCTTTTGGCGTCTTCTGCTTGTTATCGTACTATAAGCAAGTTTTTGAATTTACTAAATCGGAAATAATAGAGTATATTTCGATGAGCAGTAAGTTTTGCTCTTTCTCGCAGGCGCCGGAGGATATTCTTGAGGATTACGAAGAGTCAGTTAATCTGATAAAGCAAGATGGGTTGAAATACACATTCATACACCGGTCATTTCAAGAATATTTTGCATCGTATGCGCTGGTGCGAATTGTTCCGGATAAGTTTGCTGAGTTTGTTGGAGAGATAGGTAAACGGACAAGTGACAGCATAATTGCCATGTGTTTCGAAATGAATCCGCGGCTGGTCGTTCAACATTATATACGGCCAGAGATTCATCGTTTTGACGAAAGAAAGACCTTTACCGTCAAACGCTCTGAGCCATTTTACTTTTTGAACCGCACCGGGGCCGAGTACCACTATATGATTTCTTACCCGAAGGATGGTAACTTGCGCCGCGGCAAATCGGTGACCGGTGGAGTTTCGATGAACATGTCGGAAGAATTCTCTTTTTTTATTGAGAATGTTGGCAGGCTTATGGGTAAGCGACCGTCGTCCCCTATGAAGAATTACTCTCGTGACCTGCTTTTTGAGCGAGGGATGTTCAATATTTTTCGACCGATTAAGGATATTGGACCCTCTCAAAGCGCGACGGTTCGAGTTACGTTTGGTCCAAACAAAATAGAGCCATCAGTTGAATTCGATGATCCCTTACCTATCGGTGCCACACAGATCGAGGACCACGTCGCCCGCGAGGTTGATGGATCGCGTGAGTGTTTTGCCAAAGTTGAAACTCGGATCCGAACTGAAATGAAAGGCATGGAAGCCTGGTGTCGGAATGAGATTGCGAAGGCGGAAAAGGGCGGCCGTTCTCTCAACGAGATACTCGGAATAAATTAGGCGATGCCAATCTCAGTGGATCACCAAGCCAAGACCCCTCAATCACCCATCTTAAGCGCCTGAATAAACGCCTCTTGCGGGATATCCACTTTCCCAAACTGCCTCATCCGCTTCTTGCCCTCTTTCTGCTTGTCCAGCAGCTTGCGTTTGCGTGAGACGTCGCCGCCGTAGCATTTGGCGGTGACGTCCTTGCGCAGCGCCGAGATGGTTTCGCGGGCGATGACCTTGCCGCCGATGGCGGCCTGGATCGGGATCTTGAACAGATGGTTCGGGATCAGCTCCTTCAGCTTCTCGCACATCTGCCTTCCGCGCTTTTCCGCCGCCGTGCGGTGCACCAGCATGGAGAGCGCGTCGACCGGCTCCTCATTGACCAGGATCGACATCTTGACGAGGTCGCCTTCCTTGTAGTCGGTCAGGTGATAGTCGAACGAGGCGTAGCCCTTGGAGATCGACTTCAGCCGGTCGTAGAAATCGAACACGACTTCGTTGAGCGGCAGGTCGTAGATCAGCATGGCGCGCTTGCCGACATAGGACAGGTCGGCCTGGATGCCGCGCCGGTCCTGGCAGAGTTTCAGGATGCCGCCGAGATAGTCGTCGGGGGTCAGGATCGTGGCGCGGATCCACGGCTCCTCGATCGCCGAGATTTTCACCACGTCGGGCATGTCGGCCGGGTTGTGCAGTTCCTTCATCGAGCCGTCGGTCAGAGCCAGCCGGTAGACGACGCTCGGTGCCGTGGCGATCAGGTCGAGGTTGAACTCGCGCTCCAGCCGCTCCTGGATGATTTCCAGATGCAGCAGTCCGAGGAAGCCGCAGCGATAGCCGAAGCCGAGTGCCGCGCTGGTTTCCATTTCAAAGGAGAAAGAAGCGTCGTTGAGGCGCAGTTTGCCGACCGCGGCGCGCAAATCCTCGAAATCGGCGGCGTCGACCGGGAACAGGCCGCAGAACACCACTGGCTGCGCCGGCTTGAAGCCGGGCAGCGCCTTGGCGGTGGCGCGCTTGTCCTCGGTGATGGTGTCGCCGACGCGGGTGTCGGCCACTTCCTTGATCGAGCCGGTGAAGAAGCCGAATTCGCCGGGACCGAGCTCGTCGACATTGATGCGGGCCGGCGTGAACACGCCGGTGCGCTCGACCAGGTATTTGGCGCCGGTGCCCATCATGCGGATGGTCTGGCCCTTCTTCAGCACGCCGTCGATGATGCGCACCAGCACGATGACGCCGAGATAAGCGTCGTACCAGCTGTCGACCAGCATCGCCTTCAAGGGCGCCGAAGCGTCGCCTTCGCGCGGCGGCGGCAATTGGTGGACGATGGCCTCCAGCACATCGGGAATGCCAAGCCCGGTCTTGGCCGAAATCAGCACGGCGTTGGAAGCGTCGATGCCGATCACCTCCTCGACCTGCTCTCGGATGCGCTCGGGCTCGGCGGCCGGCAGGTCGACCTTGTTCAGCACCACGACGATCTCGTGGTTGTTGTCGATCGCCTGGTAGACATTGGCCAGCGTCTGCGCCTCGACGCCCTGCGAGGCGTCGACGACCAGCAGCGAGCCCTCGCAGGCGGCTAGCGAACGCGACACTTCATAGGCGAAGTCGACGTGGCCGGGCGTGTCGATCAGGTTGAGGATATAGTCCTCGCCATTGTTGGCGCGGTACTTCAGCCGCACCGTCTGCGCCTTGATGGTGATGCCGCGCTCGCGCTCGATGTCCATCGAGTCCAGCACCTGCTCCTTCATGTCGCGCAGCTCCAGCCCGCCGGTCAGCTGGATCAGCCTGTCGGCAAGCGTGGATTTGCCATGGTCGATATGCGCGACGATGGAGAAATTGCGGATGTGGTCGAGGGGCGTGCTCATGGCGCGCGTTTAGCAGGGGTGGCTTGCCCGAGCAAGCGGCAGGCTGCCGCCGCACATGTGACCCGGCCCGTTGCCTGGCAAGCCGTACGGCCGCTGCCGGGAAGGCAGAGCAGGCGGCTGCCGAGGCAAGCGGTGCGGGCGCTTGTCGCCTTTTCCCCCGGATTCCTCGAAAAATAGATAAATTTTAACCACACGCGTTAGAGCATAATTTGTGATCGGCATGTTAGCGGAGGGAAATATCTCATGTAAGGACGAAGGCATGCGGGGGCTTGCAGGCAGTTTTATCGAGTCGCGGAGCGGCTCGTTCGCACCGATACTTGTTCTCGCCATGATACCGCTGATCACCGCGGTCGGCTTTTCCGTCGACTACACTTCCGCGGTCCAGACCAGGTCGACCGAGCAGGCGGCGCTCGACGCCGGGATCCTGTCGATCACCACGATGGATACGGCCTCGACGATGCCGCAGCGCCAGGTGCTGCTCCAGAATACCTACAGAGAAAACGGCGGACAGGGCGCAGCGACGCTGAACAGCTTCGACGTCAGCGCCAACGGCACCGCCACCGCGCAGGCCTCGGCGAGTTTCGCCATGAAGACCGTGTTCATGCAGATCGCCAGGATCCCCACGGTGGCCATCGGCGTCAATTCGGCGGTGAACAAGGCGCCGGCTCTGGTGGAGGCGACCTTCAAGGTCACCGGCGTGTCGGGTTACTGGAACAAGACAATGACGCTCTACGGCACGATGTTCGGTGCCGCAGCGGGCAAGCCGCTGATGACGATCGATTACAAATACGGCGGCGGCACGGATCCCAAAGGTTACGGCACCACCACCGTCAGCAAGATCGACAGTCTGGGCGTCCCCACGGTGATCCAGACGCAGGTCTGCAAGGTCGGCAAGAACCCGCCCAACGGGGTGACGCTCAACACCGACCAGTCTGGCACGAAATATTACTGTGTCGACACAATGACTCCCGGCAACACCGCCGGTGCGTCAATCGACGTCAGCCAGATGGCCAGCCTCTATCTGCAGATGAATGTGCCATCGGGCAACCCGAAAAACCTCTATTCGAACGATCCGGCCACGTCCAACCGGCTCTATAGCTCGACAAGCGCGGACATCCCCCTGGCCGAAATGGCGACCGGCAAGATCGTTGATATCTTTGGCCTCGTGCCTTGTGGCTCGACAGGCTACCAGGCCTGGGAGGACGGCGGCAACTCGGTTCCGGCGCCTGTCGGCAACGCCGACTTCTTCTACAACGTCACCGGCAAGTGCGACTTCAACAAGCGGCCCAACAACACGCGGCTGACGCAGTAGAAGCTGCTCTTCTTGCCTTCTCCCCTTGCGGGAGAAGGA
>NZ_RZOL01000307.1:0-7448 GCF_004022985.1 Mesorhizobium sp. M7A.F.Ca.ET.027.02.1.1
CTTCTCCGCCCTGCAGAACCGCGATGCGCTTCCGCAGCGCGTGCCTGAGACGACGCCGGTCGCCCATCATGCCGTCGTCATTCCGACCAGCCGAAAGGCTTTGCCGGCAAAGCCGGACACAGCACCGGCAAAGAATGCCAACAAGGTGCTCGATGCGCGCGTGCGTATCCACCGGCTGCTGCTCGAAGAGATCAATCTTGTCGCGCTGGAGCGTTTGCCGAAGGATGAGATGCGCCGGCAAGTGCATGATTTCGTGTCGGAAAAGACCAAGCAGGAGCGGATGGCGATCAACACCGTCGAGCTTGACGCGCTGGTCGACGACATCGTCGACGAGATGGTCGGCCTCGGTCCGCTCGAGCCGCTGCTCAAGGACCCGGACATCAACGATATCCTGATCAACGGCCACATGAACTGCTTTGTCGAAAAGAAGGGCAAGCTGCAGCCGGTCCACATTCCGTTCAAGGACGAGGCGCATCTCCTGCGCATCGTCAACAAGATCGTCGCCGCGGTTGGTCGCCGCGTCGACGAATCGCAGCCGATGGTCGATGCCCGCATGCTGGACGGCTCGCGCTTCAACGCGGCCATCCGCCCGGTTGCGGTCGATGGGCCGCTGGTGTCGATCCGAAAATTCTCCAAGAACAAGCTCGGCCTGCACAAACTGGTCGAATTCGGCGCCATCACCCAGAACATGGCCGAAGTGCTGGCGGCGGCCGTGCATGCCCGCAAGACGACGATCATTTCGGGCGGTACCGGCACCGGCAAAACGACCATGCTCAATGCGCTGTCGGCCTTCATTCCCGAGGACGAGCGGCTGATCACCATCGAGGACGCGGCCGAGCTCCAACTGCAGCAGCCGCATGTCGCGCGTATGGAAACACGTCCGGCTAACATCGAAGGCCATGGCGAGCTGAAGCAGCGCGACCTGGTCAAGAACGCACTGCGCATGCGCCCCGACCGCGTCATCCTCGGCGAGTGCCGGGGCGAGGAGGCTTTCGACATGCTGCAGGCAATGAACACCGGCCACGAAGGGTCGATGGCGACCATCCATGCCAACACGCCGCGCGACGCCATTTCGCGGCTCGAGCAGATGCTCGGCATGACCGGCATGCCGATGACGGTGCAGTCGATCCGCAGCCAAATCGCCAGCGCGCTCGACCTGATCGTTCAGCTGACGCGCCTGTCCGACGGCAAGCGCAAGGTGACCAGTGTCGCCGAGGTGACCGGCATGGAAGGAGATGTCATCCAGATGCAGGAGATCTTCCGCTTCGTGCGTACCGGCATGGAGGCCGACGGCAGGATTCTGGGCCACTACGAGGCGACCGGCATCCGGCCGCGCTTCCTTGAGGATCTGCGTGCCATGGGCATCGAGTTTCCCGGACGATATTTCGAACCCGGCCGGCCGCAGGAGTAGCCAAGTGTTCGATGGAATGAGCGCTATCTATGTCGTTTATGCCGCGGCCGCGCTGACCGGCATCCTGATCGCCGAGGCCTGCTACCTGCTTTATGCCGGCCGCAGCGACAAGCGCACCGCCATCAACCGGCGCATGAAGCTGCAGGAAAACAAGATCAGCCAGGAGCAGGTGCTTGTCCAACTGCGCAAGGAACGCGGCCTCGACGCAGGCACGCCGCTGTTTTCGCTGGATCGGTTCCGCGCTTTGCGAACCCAGTCGGGCATGATCATGCCGCTGTCGAAATTCCTGATGATCAGCTGCGGCGTGGCGATGGCGATGACCCTGGTCGCCATCTGGTACGGCTTGCCGCCGCTGATGGGGCTTGTGCTGTTTGTGGTGCTTGTGCCGGTGCTGCCGGTGATCACGCTGCGCTTCAAGCGCAAGCGCCGGGTAAAGCGGTTCGGCATGCAATTGCCGGAGGCGCTGGAACTGATCACGCGTGGCCTGAAGGCCGGCCACCCGGTGCCGGTGGCGATCGCCATGGTGGCGCGCGAGATGCCCGACCCGATCGGCACCGAGTTCGGCGTCATCGCCGACGAGGTGACCTATGGCTCCGATCTGGTTTCGGCGTTGAACTCGCTGTTCGACCGGGTCGGCCAGGAGGATCTGCCGCTGTTCGTCACCGCCGTCTCGATCCAGACCAGTTCGGGCGGCAATCTGCGCGAGATCCTCGACGGCCTGGCGACGACGATCCGCGAGCGCGGCAAGCTGCGCCGCAAGGTGCGCGCCATTGCGACAGAAGGTCGGATGTCGGCCTACATCCTGACAGCGGTGCCGGCGTTGCTGTTCACCGCCATTATGGCGCTGATGCCGGGCTTCTACCGCGACGTCTGGGGCGAGGCGAAAACCTGGTACCTGCTCGGCGGCTCGATCACCTGGCTGATGCTGGGCAATCTGATCATGTTCAAGATGTCGAATTTCAAGTTCTGACATGCAGGGCTTCATCGAATTCCTCGCCTCGCTTGCGCCGACCTCATTGATGCCGGTGGCCATCCTGCTGCTGGCGGCGGGTGCTGCCGCTGTTGCCTGGCCTGTTGTCATGGCGAAGGGCGACCGCAACGAGGTCATGCGCCGGCTCAGGGTCGACAACGGCCCCGTGGCCGCCAAACCAGAGCCGGTGCAGAAGAAGAATACCGGCGTCGTGCGCGAGAAGGCGGTGAAGCGGGCGCAGGAATTCTACGCCAGGAGCGATCCGGAAAATGTCGCCCGGCTGCGCATGAAGCTCATCCAGGCGGGCTACATGGAGCCGCGCGCTGTCGGCACGTTCTTCCTGATCCGGTTCAGCGCGATGATCGGCACGGCAATCGGTGTGTTTGTGCTCAACCGGTGGATGGCCAGCCCGGACGCGACGATGGCCAGTCGCTGGACATTCGTCATCCTGTCGGGAGCGGCCGGCTATTTCCTGCCCGGCCTAATGTTGAGCCAGAAAGTGCGGGAACGCAGGCGTGAGTACCGCAACGGCTTTCCCGATTTCATGGACCTGATGATTGTCTGCTCGGATGCCGGCATGAGCATGGAGGCGGGCATAGAGCGCGTCTCCAAGGAACTCGCCAAGACCTATCCCGCGCTCAGCCAGAACCTGCAGCTGGTGTCGTTGGAGCTGAGGGCAGGGCGCAGCCTCGACGATGCGCTGAAGGCGCTCGCCGACCGCCTCAGCCTGGACGAAGTGCGTTCCTTCGCCACGCTGCTGCAGCAGTCCAAGGAACTCGGCACCAGCCTGTCGGGGGCGTTGCGCGTTTTTTCCGACGACATGCGCCATAAGCGTATGTCGTTGGCCGAGGAAAAGGCGCACGCTCTGCCGGCCAAGATGTCGGTGCCGGTGGTGGTATGCATCCTGCCGGTGGTGCTGATGATCGCGGCCATTCCAGTCATCGTCAAAATGACGGCGCAATAGCATGATGCCGAAAGGTGTGAGGCTTCGATTCGAGCTGAAATCGTCCGGGTCTAGCGAGCGCCCCACAAAAGTCCTAGCAAGGGGACTGACAAACCATTGTTATGACCGTACTCGGCCTTGCAGGTGAGAAGTCCATGCTGTTGCGCACCCTCTTTCTCGGCCTTGCCGCAGCCACCCTGTCGCCCGCCTGGGCCGTGGCCGACGATTGCGGCGATGCCGCCGCCCTGGTGCAGCAGGCCTACCCCAAAGCTCGAAAGAGCGCCGACGGCACCTCGTTCACGCTCGAACCCCATTTCAGCATCGCCCTGACGGATGGCGACACGCCGTTTGGGCTGAGCTGCAAGATCTGGCCTGCCCATGACGACCTGCTGTTGGTAGCCGTGCCGCTGATCGACAGCGCCCAATCCAGCGACGATGGCCATGTCGGCGATATCGAGCTTCTGGTCGTCGACAGGAACAGCCAGCGTGTGCGCCTGCGCCTGCTCCAGCCGGGGCTGATCACCGATGATGCCATCGCCATCCGCAAGGTCGAATTCGATACCGGCCGCTACAGGCTGGCGCCCGGGGTCATGGCCTTCGGCCTGCGCATCGAAATCGCGAACCATTCGCAAGCCAACCCCTTCAGCGAAACCGACCTGCGGCTTTATGTTCTCGCCGGCGATGCCCTGCGCCTGGTGCTCGATGGCCTTGTCGTGGCCGGCAATGGCGGCGAGGGCGACACCAATTGCGCGGGATCTTTTCGTTCGACTGAGGTCAGCCTGGCAATGAGCCCGACGAGCCATCACGGCTATCACGACATGGTCGCGCTCGAGCGGACGCAAACCGATGACCCGTCTCCCGACAAGGATGGCGAGTGCCAGTCCCATCCCGGCAAGCCGGTGAAACGGACCTACCGGCTGCGCTATGATGGCAACCGCTATCCGGTTCCCGAGGCACTCAAGGTCATGGGTCCGTGAAAAGGCCGCGCGCGTCCTTGCAGGGATAACCCTCGTCTCGTGGTTAATGGCTGGTGTGCCCGAAGCCGAATTTTGGCGGCGTTTCGGCACCGAAGTTTAATCGCCGCTGATATATTGTGTTTCCTGAAGAACGACCCGGCAAATCGGGCGATGAGGCAGGGGCATGCGTCACAGTAATTTCACGGCAATGGCCGCAATGGCGGCCGTCTTGATGATGTCTGGCTGTACGACGAGTGGCGTCGACACCACCAAGACCACCGCCATCCAACCGGCGGCAAAAGACACCGAAACCTCCGATCTGGCGCAAGGCAAGGCGCAGTTTCGCGACGCCAATTACGGCCTCGCCGAAAAGCACTTCCGCAAGGCCGTCGAGTTGAAGGCCGACAATGCGGAGGCCTGGATGGGGCTCGCCGCTTCCTATGATGAACTCGGCCGCTTCGACTTCGCCGACCGAGCCTACGGCCAGCTTTTGAAGGTCGCCGGCCGCAAGCCGCAGATCGTCAACAATATGGGCTATTCGCAACTGCTGCGCGGCAATCGCAAGAAGGCCAAGGCGCTGCTGCTCGAAGCGAAGGCCGGCATGGCCGATCCCACCGTCGTCAACGCCAACCTCGCTCTCTTGAACAAGGGTTGATCTCGCATCCATGGGTCCGGTTTCGGAACACGTGCCATCGACGCTTTGTAAACCCTATCCGCAGGTTGCATCGATGGATTGCCTGAAAACCCGTATCTGAGGGCTGCCGCTGACTTAGAATGCAGCGCAACCGCCGACGCTCAAGAGGCCCTTGCCCGATATGCTGGACTTCAGTTCGCTCCTGCTCGCAGCCGCGCTGTCGGGCATATGCCTTAGCGTCACCATGTTTGCGATCTGGTTCACCGCGCCCAAGGCAGGTTTCGTGCTGACGGTTGCGTGCGGAATTCTGGTGCTCGTCGCGCATGTGATCCTGTTCTGGCGGTACACCAAGGATCCCGATCCGCTGCTTTGCCAGATCGTGCTCGCACTGCTCAGCCTGGGGTTCCTGATCATCTGCTTGTCGGCCATGCAATTTCTGGGGGTGCCCGGCTACGGACGCGCCGTTGCACCGGCGCTTGGCGCCATGGCCATTTGTGCCGTCGTGACCTTTATGGGCTTTGACGGCATTGGCTTCATCGTCACCTACACCACGGTGACGGCGCTGCTGTCGGCGATCGGTGCCATGTTCTGGATCAACGGCAGTCACGACCGCCGCATCCTTCTGGTGGTTTCGTTTCTGAGCGGCACCTGCGCGATGTCGTTTGCGCTTTGCGGCCTGGTTCTGCTGACCAAGGGGCAATGGACGCTCGCGGTTGCGCCCGACAACTGGGCCGAACGATTGAATTCCGTGGTGGCGGTCGCCTGCATGACCGGACTCGGAGCGTTGACGCTCTCCCTCCATCATCTGCAGGCGCAAATCGAGCTCAAGGCCGAGACTATGACCGATCCGCTGACAGGGTTGCTGAACCGCCGGGCATTGACGTCGCTCTACGGCGAACGGAGTTTCGGTCCGTTCATGTCCATCGTCATGTTTGACCTCGACCATTTCAAGCGGACGAACGATGTCTACGGTCACCCGGTAGGGGATCAGGTCTTGTGCCGTTTTGCCGCCGTCATCAAAAAGTATGCCCGGCCCGGCGTCGACGCTTTTCGCCTTGGCGGCGAGGAGTTCGCAATCGTCATGTCGCGGATGACGGACGAAAAAGCTTACGATCTCGCCAGCAAGATCGGCGTGGCGTTCGGCACCGAAATCGTCCCCACCCAGCTCGGCAAGTTGCGCAGCACGGTCAGCGGCGGCATCGGCTTTGGCGAGGCAAGCGGCAGCAGGCTGGACAACGTGCTCGCCGAGGCGGACGCGGCGCTCTATGCCGCCAAACGCGCCGGGCGAAATTGTGTCATCAGCCGCAAGAGGATGGGCAAGGCCGAGCCGATCAAGCCGGCCTTGCGCTCAGCGTAATTACTCCGCGGCCCCCAGATAGTCCGACAGCGGCGGGCACGAGCAGACCAGGTTGCGATCGCCGGCGACATTGTCGATGCGTGACACCGGCGGCCAGTACTTGGCTGCCGTGTCGGGGTCGCCTGCCGGATAGGCCGCTTCCAAGCGCGAGTAGGGATGGGTCCACTGGCCGGCCAACGCCTCGGCGGCGGTGTGCGGCGCGTTGACCAGCGGATTGTCGGCCAAAGGCCATTCGCCCCTGGCGACTTTTGCTGCCTCTGCCGATATGGCGATCATGGCCTCGCAGAAGCGGTCGAGTTCCCGCTTGGGCTCGGACTCGGTCGGCTCCACCATCAGCGTGCCGGCGACCGGGAAGGACATGGTCGGCGCGTGAAAACCATAGTCGATCAAGCGCTTGGCGACATCGTCGACACTGATGCCTGCACTCTCCTTGAGCACGCGGGTGTCGAGGATGCATTCATGCGCGACGCGTCCCTGCCTGCCCTTGTAGAGCACCGGGAAATGCGCACCGAGCCGCGTCGCGATATAGTTGGCGGACAGGATCGCCGTTTCGGTCGCCTGCTTCAGGCCCGAGGCGCCCATCATGCGGATATACATCCAGGTGATCGGCAGGATCGAGGCGCTGCCGAAGGGGGCGGCGGAGACGGCGTGCGCCGAGCCTTCGGTGACATGGCCGGGCAAATACGGCTTCAAATGCGCCTTGACGCCGATCGGCCCGATGCCGGGTCCGCCGCCGCCATGCGGTATGCAGAAGGTCTTGTGCAGGTTCATGTGGCAGACATCGGCGCCAATGTCGCCGGGACGGGCAAGCCCGACCAGCGCGTTGAGGTTGGCACCGTCGAAATAGACCTGGCCGCCATGCTCATGGATTAGTGCGCAGAGATCGCGTGCGCCTTCCTCGAACACGCCATGCGTCGAGGGATAGGTGAACATCAGCGCCGCGAGATTTTGCGCATGCTCAGTCGCCTTGGCCTTCATGTCGTCCATGTCGATGTTGCCGTCTTCGGTGCAGCGCACGACGACGACGTTCATGCCGGCCATCGCCGCGCTCGCGGGATTGGTACCATGCGCCGAGGAGGGGATCAGGCAGACGGTGCGGTGGTTGTCGCCGCGTGAGCGGTGATAGCCGCGGATGGCGAGCAGGCCGGCATATTCGCCCTGGCTCCCGGCATTGGGC
>NZ_RZOL01000308.1:0-7440 GCF_004022985.1 Mesorhizobium sp. M7A.F.Ca.ET.027.02.1.1
GTCGTGAACGGCGATGATCGCCTTCAGACAAGGTACTTTTCCGAGGTCCGGTTTGGAATGGGGTTTCAAAGGCGCCGGTGCTGTTTTGCCTGGCGAACGCGGCGTGGAACCGGCGCTTTGCCTCGGCTTTTACGGAGCCGATTTGCCGCGCCGCAAGTGCTCGTCCAGGCGCGGCATGATCTCGACGAAGTTGCAGGGCATGTGCCGGTAATCGAGCTGCGCCTTCAAGATGCTGTCCCAGGCGTCCTTGCAGGCGCCTGGCGAACCCGGCAGCACGAAGACGAAGGTGGCGTTGACGACGCCGCCGGTCGCCCGGCTCTGGATCGTCGAGGTGCCGATCTTGTCGTAGGAAATGCGGTGGAACACTTCCGAAAAGCCATCCATGCGCTTTTCGAAGATCGGCTCCAGCGCGTCCGGCGTCACGTCACGGCCGGTGAAGCCGGTGCCGCCGGTGGTGATGACGACATCGATGTTCTTATCCCGCGACCACGCCAGAACTGTGTCGCGGATTTTCTCACGGTCGTCGGTGACGATATTGCGGGCCGCCAGCAGATGGCCGGCCTCGGCGATGCGGTCGGCCAGCGTCTGGCCGGATTTGTCGTCGGCGAGGCTGCGCGTGTCCGAAACGGTCAGCACCGCGATGCGCACGGGAATGAAGGAG
The DNA here is from genome assembly GCF_004022985.1 of Mesorhizobium sp. M7A.F.Ca.ET.027.02.1.1. Taxonomy (NCBI): domain Bacteria; kingdom Pseudomonadati; phylum Pseudomonadota; class Alphaproteobacteria; order Hyphomicrobiales; family Phyllobacteriaceae; genus Mesorhizobium; species Mesorhizobium sp. M7A.F.Ca.ET.027.02.1.1. The sequence goes on from NZ_RZOL01000308.1 coordinate 662, forward strand.
CGGCTCTCGTCAATTCTGGCCATCTGCGCCCTCCGATGCGATGGTGCGCGTCGCCGCGACGAACCAGTCGGGCTGGCGGCCGCGGATCTCGGCAGCGGCACGCTTGGCGACATTGCCGGTCTCGAACAGGCCGAAGCAGGTGGCGCCGGACCCGGACATCCGTGAAAAACCCGATCCGGCCTTGTTCAGCCAGGAAAGCGCCCTGCCGATGGCGGGCTGCATCGCCAGCGCCGCGGGCTCGAGATCGTTGCGAGTAATCTCCAGCCAGTTGCGCAGGCTGTGAAAATCGATGCCGCGCGGCAGCGGCGGCAAGGCCTCATTGTCGCGCCGGGAAAGCGCTGCAAAGACATCCGCCGTCGACACCGGGGTGCCTGGATTGACCAGCACCAGGCCAAGCGCCGGAAAATCCGGCACCATCGACAGTTCATCCCCGATGCCGCGCGCTACCAGCGGCTTTGCCGCCAGGCACATCGGCACATCGGCGCCAAGCGAAAGGCCGATCCGCGCCAGCTCTGCGCCGTCGATGTCCAGCGCCCATGTCTCCACCAGCCCGCGCAGCACGGTCGCCGCGTCGCTCGAACCGCCGCCGACGCCGGAGGCAACCGGCAGGTTCTTTTCGAGCCGGATGGCAACCGGCGGTGTGCGCTCTTGCCCGACCGCCTGTCGCAGGGCGTCGCGCGCCCTAAGCACAAGATTGCTTGCGTCGACTGGAACGGCCGGTGCGTAGCGGCCGGACACGGCAAACTCATCGCTGTCGGCGGGCGCGATTTCGACCCTGTCGCCAAAACGCGTGAACACCGCCAGGCTTTCGATCAGATGATAGCCGTCATGGCGCCTGCCGGTGACATGCAGCGCAAGATTGATTTTGGCGTGTGCGTGCCAGCTACGCGACCCGATGTCGGTGTCCACAATCGTCTGCGGGATGATGCTCAGTCCTTGGCCAGCCGGTATTCGCCGGTCTTCGGATCCTTGATCAAAGTGCCGATCGCGCCGTTGGCCGTCTGCTTTTCTGTGCGCCGCACCTTGGCGGTCACGCGCTCGGCTTCCCTAATGAAGGTGCGGTAGCCGAAATAAGCGGCAACGCCAACGACGGCGAAGAAAATGATCTGCGGCATGCCAAAACTCCTCCCACGCTGGGCCGGCGAAGGCGGCCGGTCGGGTCGGTTGATGCATGCCGACCCGCTTTTGGGAACACGACATGCATGAAACTCAAGCTCTCATGCTAGACGGTTTTGCCGGGTTTTCAAAGCCCGAAGCGAGACCACAATGCGCGCTCTTCCGCCGCATCGATCACGCCGCTGGCGGCAGCCGCGGCAATATCGGGCGCTGAAAAGCCCTTGCTTGAGCCGAACAGGCCGAAGCGGCTAAGGAAACCGCGCGGCGTCGTGATCAGCCTGAGCTGCGTTTTCGCCCCGAAACGGGTCTTGAGCACCGTTCGCATGTCGCCGAGCGCATCGACCAGACCGAGTTCGAGGCCCTTGATGCCTGTCCAGAACAGGCCGGTGAACAGGTCCGGGTCGTCCTTCAGTTTCGTGCCGCGCCGCTCCTTGACGAGGTCGATGAAGGTTGCGTGCACCTCGAGCTGCAGCGCCTTCAGCCGCTCGACATCTTCCTTCTTCTCGGGCTTGAACGGATCGAGCACCGCCTTGTTCTGGCCGGCAGTGTGGACACGTCGTTCGATTCCGATCTTCTTCATCAGTTCCGGGAAGCCAAACGAAGCTGAGACGACGCCGATCGACCCGACGATGGAGGACGGATCGGCGAAGATCTCGTCACCGGCGACCGCGATCATGTAGCCGCCCGACGCCGCGACATCCTCGACGAAGACCAGTACCTTTTTGTTCTTTTCCGTGGCCAGGTCACGGATGCGCTTGAAGATCAGCCGAGACTGCACCGGCGAGCCGCCCGGCGAATTGATCGAGATGGCGACCGCCGGCGCGTCGTAGGAGAACGCCTTCTCGATGAGGCCGGCGGTGGAAGCCAGCGACAGGCTCGGCCGAAACTGGCCACCGCCTGCCATGATGGTGCCGTGCAGCCGGATGACCGGAATGGTGACGACGGTGGAGCGCCAGGATTTCGGCAGCAGGCGGTTGATAAGGCGTTTCACGAGGGCGCGGTCTCCGGTCGGTGGGTTGCAGGCATGTAGGGATTTCCCGGCCAACGGCAATGTCGCCGGGCAGAATAGCTCAATCTCCGAACAGCGAGGCGAGGCCGTTGGTGATCATTTCGCTGCGCTCGTCGGGGCCGTTGCCTGACTGCGTGTGGAGCATTAGGGGCGGGCGTATGGCAAGCTTTCCCCGCGCCCCGAGCGCTGCCCGCACGACGATGCGGATCGCCGCCGCATCGGGACGAGGGTGGACGGCGAGCATCTCGGCATCGCCGAAGCGGCCGGCGATCGCATCGAGAATGGCGCCGAGCTGTTCGGGCCGGGCGATTACGGCGAGCCCGCCGCGCGGCCTCACCACCGCCGCCGCACTTCTGATCCAGCTCTCGAACAGCCCGTCCTCCATGACATGGGCTTCCTTTCGCAGGCGATCCGATGTGGCGCGGTCCCGGGGAGCATTGAAAGGCGGGTTCATGATGACGAAGTCGAAGTCGTTGTCGGCGAGGCCGGCGGCCGCCCGCGCCCGGCCCGATACGGTGACATTGGCGACCAGCACGGATGCGCGATCGCTGAGATGGGCATTGCCGGGATGGGCAAGCGTCGCCGCCGCGAAGGCCGCCATTTCCGGCGCGCGTTCGACAAGCACCGCCTGTGCCGCCGGGCAGCGTGACAGCACCGCCAGTCCGGCAGCTCCGGCTCCCGCGCCGAAATCGGCCAGGCGCCCGCCAAAGGTCGATGGCACGGATGCCGCCAGCATCATCGCATCCATGCCGGCGCGATGGCCGCCCTGCTTGGGCTGGACGAGCCAGAACCGGCCGCGATGGAAAGCGTCGACCGTATGGGCCGGCGTGTCCGGAACAAGGGCGGCGGGCGCGGCGGGCATTATTTTCCGCGGATCTCGTTGGCGATGCCGGCATCCCTGAGGATGCGCCGTGCCGCGTCGGCCTGGTCGGCGTCGACCATGACGCGTTTCTGCAAAAGACCGATCGATCCTTCGAGAATGCTCATATTCTGATCTGCGACAAAGCAGGCGATGCCAGCGTCGCGCATCAGCGATTCCACAAAGGAGATGATCACGGCATCGTTGGTGCGGACAAGTTCTATCATCGTATGAAACTCGCAGTTTGCGCTATTGATGTAAACGGGCAGGGGATTCCGAGGCAGAGCCCCGTCCCCTCTGTGGTCGTTGACATTCCGTCATCGACGCCGCGCCAATTCGCCACTTGCCGTGGCCATGTCCGCCGCCCTAGAGTCCATGCAGGGACTAAGGGTGCCGTCGCACGCTCTATACCAAGACGGGAGTGATTGTCGTGGGTGTCGTTCTCAACATCGAAAACGGGAAGCGGGAGCCCGCCTCCATCAAGGATCTGATCGATCTGACAGCGGCCGATATGGGGCGCGTCAATGAATTGATCCTGTCCAAGGCCGGCTCCGACGTCGAGATGATCCCGGAGGTCGCCAATCATCTGATCTCGTCCGGCGGCAAACGGCTGCGGCCGATGCTGACGCTGGCCGCCGCGCAGATGTTCGGCTATGCCGGCGAGGGCCACGTCAAGCTCGCCACCTCCGTCGAATTCATGCACACGGCGACGCTTCTCCACGACGATGTCGTCGACGAAAGCGGCATGCGGCGCGGCAAGAAGACCGCCCGCATGATCTGGGGCAACCAGGCAAGCGTGCTGGTCGGTGACTTCCTGCTCGGCCAGGCTTTCCGCATGATGGTCGATGTCGGCTCGCTCGAAGCGCTCGATATCCTGTCGAGTGCTGCCTCGATCATCGCCGAGGGCGAGGTTATGCAGCTTGCCGCCGCCAAGAACCTCGAAACCACCGAGGACGAGCATTTCGCCGTCATCAAGGCCAAGACCGCCGCACTTTTTTCGGCTGCTGCCGAGGTCGGGCCCGTCATTGCCCAGGCGACCCGCAACGATCGTGCGGCGCTGCGCTCCTACGGCATGAATCTCGGCCTTGCCTTCCAGCTGATCGATGACGCGCTGGACTATGGCGGCACCAGCAAGGATCTCGGCAAGAATGTCGGTGACGATTTCCGCGAAGGCAAGGTGACCTTGCCAGTCATTCTCGCCTATCGGCGGGGCACGAAGGCCGAGCGCACTTTCTGGAAGCGTGCCATCGAGGACAATGTCACCGATGACGCCGGCCTGGAAAAGGCGATCGGCCTGATGACTCGCCATGGCGCCATCGCCGACACGATCGGACGAGCCCGCCATTTCGGCGAGATCGCCCGCGACGCGCTGGCGCCGCTGGAAGCGACGCCGCAGAAATCGGCGCTGATCGACGTCATCGATTTCTGCATCAGCCGGGTGAACTGAGCGGCGTCACCCGGTTGCCCGCTGCTTCGCCTTTCCCGGCAAAGCGAACGCGGCCAGCAGGCTGACAAAGATGCCCGCCGCCGCCAGCCAGAAGGCGATCTGTATGCCGTCGGCGATCGCGGCCTTCAGTGCATCGCCAGTCAATCCGCCGACATGGCTGTTGGCGATCGCGATCAATGTCGCCATGCCGATCGCGTTGCCGATGTTGAGCGTCGTGCAGGCCATTCCCGAGGCAACGCCCTGTTCGTCGTGTGCCACGCCCGACGCGGCCGCGATCCACATGGCGGTCCAGACGATGCCCTGTCCGACACCGGAGATGATCAGGCCGGGAACGATGGCGGCATAGCTGCTGTCGGCTGATGCTCCAAGGACCATCAGCGCTGTGCCGGCTGCGCCGACTATCATGCCGCCGACCAGGGTCGAGCGTGTAGAAAAGCGCGTCGCCAGGCGTTCACCAAGCTGCGTGCCGGCGGCGATGGCGATCGACGGCACCAGGAACGCCAGGCCTGTTTGCAGGGCGGTGAAGCCATGTACGGTCTGCAACAGCACGGTCAGGAAATAGGGCAGGGCTCCGAACGTTCCCATGAACAGGAAGGTGATCGTCATGCCGGCGACGAGGCTGCGATTGCGGAACAGCCGCAGCGGCATCAGCGGGTCAGCGCTCTTCGCCTCAATCAGCGCGAAGGCGATAATGAAGATCGCTGCCAGTGCGGCGCTGGCGATGATCGCTGGCGAACCCCAGCCATATTCAGGTCCCTGGACCAGCGTGAAGACCAGCAATGTGGCGCCTGCGGTGACGGTCAGCGCGCCCGGCAGATCGAAGTTGCGGTGCTGGTGCCGCTTGGGATCGCGCGGAATGATGGCAAATGCGGCGATGATGGCGATGCCAGCCAGCAGCACATTGACGTAGAAGACCGACGACCAGCCGAAGGCGCCTGTCAGGATTCCACCGGCCAGTGAGCCAAGGGTAAGGCCGCTCGCGCCGGCACCGCCCCACACCGCCAGCGCCCTGTTGCGTTCCGGTCCTTCGGCAAACAGGCGGTTGATCAGCGAGAGCGTCGCCGGGAACAGGAAAGCGCCGCCGATGCCTTGCACGGCACGCGCAGCGATGATGTTTTCCGGCGACCAGGCGAGGCCGCCGACCAGCGACGAAAGCGCATAGAGCCAGAGCGCGAAGATGAAGATGCGGCGCTGACCGATAAGGTCGGCGGCGCGGCCGCCGAACAGTAGAAAACCGCCGGTAAACACGGTGTAGGCGCTCACCACCCATTGCAAGGTCTGGCCGGAAAAGCCCAGCCCAGCCCCGATTTCGGGCAGCGCCACGAAGACGATGTTGATGTCGAGAGCGATGATAAGCTGGGCGAAGGCGAGCAATGCCAGCGTGGCGCCGCGCTTCGCGCCAATCCCTCCCTGTGTCGTAGTGGCGCCGAATGGCAGCCCTTGATCGAGTGAACTCATGCCAGTCTCCTTTCGATTCTTTATCGATCGACAAAGAATTGAATTTGCAATCTTGAGTCAAGCGGATTATTTGTGGATCGATAAAGAAATGGAGGTTGCGATGGCGGGACGGCCAAGGGAGTTCGACAGAGCCCAGGCTCTGCAGAAAGCGCGCGATGCCTTCTGGATGCGCGGCTACGAGGGCACCTCGATGGCCGACCTCGTCTCCATGCTTGGCCTGGCCTCGGCGCGCATCTATGCCGCCTTTGGCTCGAAGGAGGATCTGTTTCGCGAAGCCGTTGTTCTCTACGAAACCAGCGAAGGAAGCTTCGCCACCGGTGCCCTTGCCGAAGAACCAACCGCTCGGCGGTTTGTCGAGCGGCTGCTGCGCGATGCGATCGATATCTACACAAGGCCGGATCTGCCGAAGGGCTGCATGGTTGTCTCGGCCGCCACCAACTGCGCTACCGAAAATGACGGCGTGCTGCATTGGCTGGCCGAGCGCCGACTGGCGCGCAATGCATTGATTGTGGAGCGCCTGAGAAAGGGTGTTCGCGACGGCGACCTCAAGCCGGATACCGATCCGGAAGCGCTTGGCGACTACTACACCACGCTGTTATTTGGCCTCTCAGTGCAGGCGCGCGACGGGGTGCCGAAGAAGCGGCTGCATGACCTGGTCACCGTGGCGATGCCTGCGCTCGACGGTTTCGTCTCACAGCCTTGAGTCTTGCTTCTGGCGCCTCGCGATTTCGACTGCAATTGGCTCGACAAGCTGCCCTGCCGCAAATTATCTATAAAACATGGCAAAGGGCACGGACGACACCATCGCGGTGCGCATCAGCAAGGTTCTGGCGGACCGCATCATCTCGGGCGCGATCGAGCCGGGGGCCAGGCTTCGGCAGGATCATATC
>NZ_RZOL01000309.1:0-7411 GCF_004022985.1 Mesorhizobium sp. M7A.F.Ca.ET.027.02.1.1
ATTTCTTGGCGACCTTCACTTCCGGGTCCATGAAGCCGAAGGAGGTGCCGAAGATGAGCTTGCAGCCTTCGCGCGCCAGGCGCTCGAAAGCGCGGTCGGCGTCGGGACCTTCCGAGACGTTTTCGAGATAGGCTGTTTCGACCTTGTCACCGAGCGCCTTCTCCACATCGAGACGGCCCTGGTCGTGCTGGTAGGAGTAGCCGAAGTCGCCGATCGGGCCGGTGTAGACCCAGCATGCCTTCAGCTTGTCCGCAGCTTCCGCCGTCACTGCCAGCGACATGGCGGCGGTCGTGGTCATCAGGGCAATAAGCAGTTTTTTCATTGTGTTACCTCTCTGAGTTAAGCCTTGGAGCTTCCCGTTTGTTTTTATTGTCAACGATCTGGAACGAATGGCTGCCCCAAGGAAGCCGGCGTGTTCATCATCGTCAGACGCTTGTTGCGCGAGATTAGAACGAGAACCACGATGGTTGCCAGATAGGGCAGCGAAGAAAGGAACTGTGAAGGCACTGGAATGCCAAAAGCCTGTGCATGAAGCTGGCCGATCCACACCGCGCCGAAGATGTAGGCGCCGGCCAGCACCCGCCATGGCCGCCAGGAGGCGAACACCACTAGCGCCAGCGCGATCCAGCCGCGGCCGGCGCTCATGTTCTCGACCCATTGCGGCGTGTAGACCAGCGACAGATGGCCGCCGGCAAGCCCGGCACAGGCGCCGCCGAAGATCACCGCGAGATAGCGATAGCGGATGACCTGGATGCCAAGCGCATGGGCCGAGGTGTGGCTGTCGCCGATCGAGCGCAGCGTCAGTCCGGTCCTTGTCTTGAACAGGAACCACATGACGGCCGCGGTGAGCGCGATCGAAATGTAAAAGATCGGGTCCTGACCGAACAGCAGCCTGCCGACGACAGGCATTTCCGTCAGACCGGGAATGTAGAGGTTGGGCAGCCTTTCGCCGGGTTGGCCGACAAAGCTGGTGCCCATCATGCCGGACAGGCCAAGGCCGAGCAGCGTCAGCGACAGGCCGGTCGCCACCTGGTTGGTGGCCAGCGACAGCGTCATGACGGCAAACAGCAGCGAGAACACCGCGCCCATGGCGATTGCCGCCAAAAGGCCGATCCAGGGCGAGCCGGTGAGATAGGTCGCGCCGAATCCGCCGACAGCGCCCATGATCATCATGCCCTCGACGCCGAGATTGAGCACGCCGGAGCGCTCGACCACCAGTTCGCCGATTGCCGCGATCAACAGGGGCGTTGCCGCCGTGGCGATGGTCAGAAGGATGTTTACGGTGATGTCCATCAACGGGCTTCCTTCAACTTTGGCGCGGCTTCGAGTTTCGCGGCACCTTCCGGCTTGGTCAGCGCCAGGCCGACCAGGCGAATGCGGTAGTGGATGAGCGTGTCGCAGCCGAGCACGAAGAACAGCAGCATGCCCTGGAACACCCGCGCCACCTTGTCGGAGATGCCGAGCGCGCTCTGCACCGCTTCGCCGCCGAGATAGGTCAGCGCCAGCACCAGACCGGCGGCAACTATGCCAAGTGGGTTGAGGCGGCCAAGGAAAGCCACGATGATGGCGGTGAAGCCATAGCCGGGCGAAATGACAGGCTGCAGTTGCCCGATGGCGCCCGAGACCTCGGAGATGCCGGCGAGTCCCGCCAGAGCGCCTGACAGCAGGAAAGCAAAAAAGACCATGCGGTTGAGGCCGAAGCCGGCGAAGCGCCCTGCCCGCGGGCTTGAGCCCAGAACGCGCACCTCAAAACCTTTCAGCATGCGGCTCATCAGGATCCAGACCAGCACCGCAGCGACCAATGCGAAGACAAAACCCCAGTTTGCTCGCCCGGCATCCGGCATCAGCTCCGGCAACACGGCAGAATCGTTGAACTGGATGGTCTGCGGGAAGCCATGGCCCTGCGGATCGCGCCAGGGGCCGCGCACCAGCCAATCAAGGAAGAGCTGCGCGACGTAGACCAGCATCAGGCTGGTCAGGATTTCGTTGGTGCCGAAGCGAGTCTTGAGCAGAGCCGGGATCGCGGCATAGGCCGCGCCGCCGACCATGCCGAGCAACAGCATCAGCGGCAGCACCAGCGGACCTTCGAACTGCGGAAACAGCACGGGAATCATCGAACCGGCAATGCCGCCGAGGATGAACTGGCCTTCGGCGCCGATGTTCCAGATGTTGGCCTTGTAGCAGACCGACAGGCCGACGGCGATCAGGATGAGCGGCGCTGCCTTGATCGCCAGCTCATGTAGCTGCCAGACCTGGCTGATCGGCTCGATAAAATAGATATTGAACGCGGTCAGCGGATTGACGCCGAGCAGCACGAACATGACGGCGCCGGCAATGATGGTCAGCGCGAAGGCGATGAACGGCGACAGGGCCGAAAACAGCATGGAACGCTGCGGGCGTTTGACGAGTTCGAGGCGCATCATGCCGTCTCCAGCGAGTGTTCGGCGTGGCCTGGTTCGGCGCCGCCCATCAGCAAACCTACCTTTTCGAAGCTTGCCTCGGCGATCGGCATAGGTTTCGACAGCTCGCCATTGTGCATGACCGCGATCGCATCCGATATCTCGAACAGCTCGTCGAGATCCTGGCTGATCACCAGCACCGCCGATCCGCTGCGCGACAACTCGATCAAGGCCTGGCGGATATGAGCGGCAGCGCCCGCATCCACGCCCCAGGTCGGCTGGTTCACCACCATGACGCTTGGCCGGCGGTCGAGTTCACGGCCGACGATGAATTTCTGCAGATTGCCGCCAGAAAGGGCCGCGGCCTCCGGATCCGGCGCACTCTTGCGTACATCCATCGCCTCAATGATGCGTTGGGACGCGGCTTGGATGGCACCGCTCTTCACCATCCCGCCGGAACCGACGAACGCCTTGCCGTCGGTGGCATGGCGCGACAGCAGCAGGTTTTCGGAAAGCTTCATGCGCGGTGCCGCACCGTGGCCGAGGCGCTCCTCCGGCACGAAGGCAGCGCCCAGCAGTCGGCGCCCGGTGATGGTGAGGCCTCCCGCATCCTTGCCACGAATGCGCACCGAGGCGGCATCCTGCTGCGGCACTTCGCCTGAAACGGATTCGAAGAACTCGCCCTGGCCGTTGCCGGCGACGCCAGCGATGCCGATCACCTCGCCGGCGCGGACGTTCAGGTTGATGCCCTTGAGCGGAATCGAGAACGGCGTTGCCGGTTTGCGGCTGAGATTGCGGATTTCGAGCAGCGGCTGCGCCGTGGCGATCCCCTCGACCGGCGCGCGCACCACCGCCTGCACCTCGTTGCCGACCATCATGCGAGCCAGCGAAGACGCGGTTTCCTCGCGCGGATTGCAGTGGCCGACGACCTTGCCGTGGCGCAACACGGTGGCGCGGTCGCAGATGCGTTTGACCTCTTCGAGCCGGTGCGAAATGTAGAGGATGGATTTGCCTTCCGAACGCAGGCGCTCCAGCGTCTCGAACAGCTTGTCGGCTTCCTGCGGCGTCAGCACCGAGGTCGGCTCGTCCAGGATGATGAGCTGAGGCGTTTGCAACAGGCAACGGATGATTTCGATGCGTTGGCGTTCGCCTACCGACAGGTCGCCGACCAGCGATTCAGGATCGAGCGGCAGGCCGTAGCTGAAGGAAAGCGCCCTCGCCTTCGCAGCGATGCTGTTGATCGGCGAGCCGTCGTCCAGCGACAGGGCAATGTTTTCGGCCGCGGTCAGCGCCTCGAACAGCGAGAAGTGCTGGAATACCATACCGATGCCGAGTTTTTTCGCGACGCCGGGACTGGAAATCCTGACGGCCTGCCCGTTCCAGAAGATCTCGCCGGCATTGGGCTCCAGCGAACCGAACAGCATCTTGACCAGCGTCGACTTGCCGGCGCCGTTTTCGCCAAGCAGGGCGTGGATCTCACCCCTGGCGATGTCGAGATCGATATGATCGCACGCCGTCAGCGTGCCGAATATCTTGGTGAGGCCACGAACCTCAAGCAGGTTCGTGCCGTCGTGATTTGCACTCACAGTGCCTCCCATCTGGTTAGCCAGACATGTTCTGTGTTCCCGCAGGCATGGTAGGCGCGGCCGGCTCTCATCGGAAAGCGGCACACGTCTTGAAAGAGCTTCAAGAATTTCAGCGGAATTTCAAGGGATAGCAAGGCAGAACGAACTAAGGGATGAGAATGGTCGTCCCTGTGGTCCTGCGGCCCTCGAGGTCGGAATGCGCCTTGCCGGCGTCCTTGAGCGCGTAGCGCTGGTTGATCTTGATCTCGACGGCGCCGCTGAGCACGACCTCGAACAGGGCGGCGGCAGAAGCGTCGAGGTCCTCGCGTCTTGCGTTGTAGACGAACAGTGTCGGCCTCGTTGCGAACAGCGAGCCCTTCTGTGCCAGCAATGACATGCTGAATGGCGGTATGGGTCCCGATGACTGGCCAAAGCTGACGAACATGCCAAGCGGCCGCAGGCAGTCGAGCGAAGCCGGAAATGTGTCGTTGCCGACCGAATCGTAGACAACGTCGCATTTTTTGCCGCCGGTGATGGCGGCGACGCCGGCGACGAAATCCTGTTCCTTGTAGTTGATGACATGATCGAAACCATGCGCCCTGGCGAGCTCGATCTTGTCGGACGAGCTGGCGGTGCCGATGACGGTGGCGCCGAGATGTTTTGCCCATTGGCCGAGGATCAGCCCGACGCCGCCTGCCGCGGCGTGGAACAGGATCGTGTCGCCGGCCTTCACCTTGAACGTCCGGCGCAGCAGATATTCCGCGGTCATGCCCTTCAGCATCATCGCCGCGGCCTGTTCGTCGCTGATGCCATCCGGAACCTTGACGACGCGGCTGGCATCGATGACGCGCTGTTGCGCGTAAGCGCCCGTCGTCACGGCATAGGCGATGCGATCGCCCGGATTCAGCCAGTCGACGCCCTGGCCGACCTCCAGCACCACGCCGGCAGCTTCGCTGCCTGGCACGAGCGGGAAGCCGCCAGGCGGCGGGTAGAGGCCAGAGCGATGGTAGACATCGATGAAATTGAGGCCGATCGCGGTGTGCCGGACCAGGATCTGCCCGGATCCCGGCTGGCCGGGGTCAGCGTCCTCATAGGTCAGAACTTCCGGGCCGCCATTGGCGTGAATGCGGATCGCTTTGGACATTGCTAGGCTTCCTGTGGGCTAGGCTTCCTGTGGGAGTGGCTGATCAAGCCTTTTTGGCACCGAGATTGGGAAAGAACTGCATGATGCCACCGATGCAGGCAAGGTAAAGCCCGGTGATGGTAATGCCGATCTTGGTGAAGGTGCTGACCTGCTCGCCCAGCACGCCGATCTGATCGTAGAAGGCAGCGAGTGCCGCCTGGGCCAGGGCAAGCGCGCCGAAAGCGCACCACAAGAGAGTCATCCCAAGGTTGATGCGCCGCAGCCGCACCACCCGCACCGGGTGGATGAAGTTGATCGGCACGAAAGTCAGGACGCCGGCCACCACCACAACCGCGAACGAAACCCATTGCCCGGGCTCGATGACGAACAGGGTGAACACCACCATGTTCCAGACCACGGGGAATCCCTTGAAGAAATTCTCCTTCGTCTTCATGCCGGTGTCGGCATAGTAGATGGCGCTGGACACGACGATGATCGCCGCCGACAGGAATGACAGGCCCTCGCCCATGAAGCCGCGCTGATAGAGGGCGAAGGCCGGGATCAGCACGTAGGTCACGTAGTCGATGATGTTGTCGAGCAGTTCGCCCGACCATGTCGGCAGGATCTCCTTGACCTCGAGCTTTCTGGCGATCGGTCCATCGATGCCGTCGACGAACAATGCCAGCCCGAGCCACCAGAACATTGCGGTCCAGCGCTCTTCGCTCGCCGCCACAAGCGAGAGGAAGGCCAGGAACGAGCCTGATGCGGTCAAGAGATGGACGGAGAACGCCCGCGCCTGTGGCCAGGTGACCTTCTTCTTCGGCCTGGGAATCCGGTCCGTGATCTTTTTGGCGGCTTTTCGGGCCGTTGTGTTCTTGCTCACGGGCCCCGCCAATCCAGCTTGCAGATTTCGGCCGAACGGCCGGCGAAATTCCAGTTGCGGCCGAAAGCCCGCATCTTGCTCTTGTCAGACCTTGCCACGATAATCTCGGGCGCGATCCAGTATTCCGAATTGCTGATCACCGTATCCTTGCCGCGATCCTTGCCGGGGATGGGTGTCACCGCCCCGTCGATGATCTTCGGTATCTGGAAGATACGTGTCTTGTCACGCGTCTCATAGGTGATCGGCACTTGTTCGACGCCGAGGAATTTGCCGACCAGGATGGAGAGCAGCGATGTGGTTCCGCCTGCCTTGCCGGTGAAGATCTTGGTCAGCGCCTTGACCGCGTAGACCGATGCGCGGCTGTCGATGAACAGGCCGGCGGTCCAGTTGCCGCGGCTCATGTGGCCGGGGATTTCCATAATCAGCCCGAGATTGAGGCCGGACAGATCGACCTCACCGAAATGGCCTGCATCGATACGAAACCCCGCCCAGGTCTGGCAATAGCCTTCGGTCGGCGGATGATTGCCAAGCGATAGCACGCAGGGGCAAAAAACCGTGCAATTGCAGGAGAGTACGAGCTCTCCCTTCATCGCCCAGCTCTGGTCTGCCATCGATTTTCCCCCACTCATAGCGAGACTACTAGCAGCGCGGCTGCCCAGACAAGCAGTATCGCACCGGCCAGCCGGGTTGGAACCCTGCTGGCTGTTTGTTTTTCGATCAGGGTGAACAGCCCGATCAACGCCATCCAGAAAATGTTCATGACGCCAACGGCGAACATCACCAGCATCAAGGCCCAGCAGCAGCCGAGACACCACAGACCCTGCGCGACACCGAGCCGAAAGATGTTAAGGGGCCTTGCGCTCCAGTTCGAAAACAGGACCGAGAACGGGTTCTTGCATTTCTTCAGGCAAGCTTCCTTGAGGCCGCTGAACTGGTAGAGGCCGGCAATCACGAGAGCGAGCGCACCGGCAAGGCCGGCGACCGGATCGAGCATCCCGGCTGATGAGGCGAATGCATGGGCGGCCAAGGTCAGCGCCGCGAACATCATTGAAGCGGCGAGCCAGACGCTTAGGTAACCGGCGACCAGCACCAGCGGGTGAACGACCGGTTCGCCCTTGATGCGAGCCGTGTCAGTGATTTCGCAATAGGTGCGGATCATCGGCGCCGCCGAAGGCAGCATCATCGCGACCGCCATCAGGAGCCACATGAAAACGAGCGCGCCGGCCTGCAAGCCGAGATCTGCGTCCAAGGGCACCGGTGAGAGGCACAGCACAAAGAACCGTTCCAGGAAATCGGGCAGCGGCAGTTGCGGCAGGCTGCGCAGGATCGTGTCGCCAGGGGCGCCGACGCCCGCAATCCCTGTTTCAGCCCCGCGGATTGCCATCGCCGCAAGAGACAGCCAGGCAAGCAGGATGCAAGCGGCGACAACGACGTTTACCGT
>NZ_RZOL01000030.1:0-29830 GCF_004022985.1 Mesorhizobium sp. M7A.F.Ca.ET.027.02.1.1
GTTGGTGCCTGTATTCCAGCGCGATGGCGCCCCAGATCAGGCCGAGCAGCAGGTAGACATGGCGCCAGTGGTCGATGTCGATGAAGGTGCCGAGCCCGATATTGCCGATGAAGGCGACATAGGCACACAGGAGATAGGGCTGCCACGGCCGGTCGCGCAGCAGGATGCGGAAGCCGGCTGCTATCGTCCATAAGACGAGCGCCAGGAACGACACGAAGCCGAGCCAGCCATAATCCATCAGCATCTTCAGCCAGATGTCGTGGGTGTCTTCGCCGAAGATCGTGCCGAAGACCAGCGGGCCGATGCCGAACGGATGCTCCATCGCCATCTGGAAGCCGATCCCGTAGCGGGCGAAGCGGCCGAGGCGGGCGGTGTCGTAGCTCTGTTCGAGCTGGGCACGGTTGGAGAACATCTCCGACACGCCGGGCAGCTGCAGGATGACGATGATGGCGATGACCAGCAGCGCCAGTGCTGCAATCGTCATCACCACCACACGCAGCCGGAACTTGCCGCTGGCGCTCTGCAGGAACAGGCAGCCGGTGAGCAGGACGGCCGAGACGGTGAACATGCCCCAGGCGCCGCGCGAGAAGGAGAAGAAGATGCCGGCGGTGATGATCAGCAGCGGCACCGCCAGCAGCGGCATGCGTGTCGCCGGTCCGGTCAAAAGCAGATAGAGTAGATAGATGCCGGGCAGCACCAGGAACGGGCCGAACACGTTCGGGTCCTGGAAGGCGCCGGCGGCGCGATCGTATTTGGTGAACATCTCCGCGCCCGGAAAGGCATGGAAATAGCCTGCAATGCCAAGCAGCGAGGTGGCCACGGCCGAGACCACATAGGCAATGAAGATCAGCCGGTATAGGCTCGGTTGTACGGCGGTGATCGATGCGAAGAACACCGCGCTGAAGGCGAGAAACAGCGACACGGCGAGATAGAGCGGCGTGTTGGCGAGGTCCGCCATCTGCGTCATGGAGATCATGCCGCCGATGTTCATCATCACCAGTAGCACCAGCAGCGGCGTGGCCGCGCGGGAAATCCTCAGGCCGAAAAGCGCCCAGATGGCGATCAGGCCGGCCATGTAGAGCTCATAGGGCGCCGGCTCGCTGATGACGAAGCCCGACAGCAGAATGCCGAGGAAGACCGCGCCCGACGAAATCAGCGCGACCAGCTTGGCGTTGACCGCCGCGCGCGGCAGATCATGGCTGATCGCACTCAATAGGCGTTTTCCGTATTGAGCAGCCGGAGCGGCGTCAGGAACAGGATCCGCAAATCGAACAGCAGCGACCAGTTCTCGATGTAGTAGAGATCATACTCGGTCCGCATGCGGATCTTCTCGTTGGTGTCCATCTCGCCGCGCCAGCCATTGATCTGCGCCCAGCCGGTGACGCCGGGCTTGACCTTGTGGCGGGCGAAATAGCCGTCGACCACCTCGTTGTAGAGCAGGTTGTGCGACTGCGCGGCGATGGCATGCGGACGCGGGCCGACCAGCGACAGCGAACCGAGCAGCGAGTTGAAGAACTGCGGCAGCTCGTCTATCGAGGTCTTGCGGATGAAGCGGCCGACGCGGGTGACGCGAGGATCGTTCTTGGTCACCGTCTGCTTGGCGGTCGGGTCGGCCTTGTCCGTATACATCGAGCGGAACTTGTAGACCTCGATGATCTCGTTGTTGAAGCCGTGCCGCTTCTGATGGAACAGCACCGGACCCTTGCTGTCGAGCTTGATGGCGATGGCGGTCGCCAGCATGACCGGCGAGAACACGACGATGCCGATCAGGCTGAAGACGATGTCGAAGGCGCGTTTGGCGACCGAATCCCAGTCGTTGATCGGCTTGTCGAAGATGTCGAGCATCGGCACCGCGCCGATGTAGGAATAGGCGCGCGGGCGAAATTGCAGCGCGTTGGAATGTGCCGATAGCCGGATGTCGACCGGCAGCACCCACAGCTTCTTCAGCAGCTGCAGAACGCGCGATTCGGCGGTCAGCGGCAGCGATACGATCAGCATGTCGATGCGGGCGATGCGGGCGAACTCGATCAGTTCCGAAATGGTGCCGAGCTTGGGGTAGCCGGCGACGATGGGCGGCGAGCGCTTGTCGCCGCGATCGTCGAAGATGCCGCAGATGCGGATATCGTTGTAGGGCTGCTTTTCGACCGAGCGGATCAGGATTTCCGCCGCCTTGCCGCCGCCGACGATGACGGCGCGCCGCTCCATGCGGCCATCGCGCGCCCAGGCCCGGATCAGCTTCGACATCACCAGCCTGAGGCCGAAGATGAGAACGAAGCCGATGACGAACCAACTGCCGAACAATAGGCGCGAATAGTCCTGCGACATCTTCATGACGAATGCCGTCAGCGCCATCAGGGCGAATGTGCCGGCCCAGACCAGCAGCACGCGGCCGAAATTGGCGATGGGCCGCATCAGGGCGACGATCTGGTAGCAGTCGGTGACGTCGAGCAGCACCACGGCAAGGAACGAGCCGGCTGCGATCGTCACCGGATATTGCCAGGCGAGATAATTGAAGAAACCGACATAGTGGAAATAGACGGCGAGCCCGGACAGGAACAGCAAGCCGAATTCGACCATGCGCAGGACACCGCTGACCATGATCGGTGACATCGTATCGCGCCGATACTGCGAGGCGACCTGGCGGGCGACATCGTTCATGCCGCTTGGCGTGTCGCCATCGGCCGGGCCGTCGAATTTACGCACCGCCTCTGCTGAAAAGCGGCGCGCGGGGTCGATCTCGTTCATGAGGGCTTTCCGCAAACTTCCCCACGGTCATAGCAAAAGAGAGCTAAGAAACCCTTGAAACAACGTATGGCTTTGGAACGGCTTGGCCCTGTGCCTACCTGTCGAGCGCTGCGAAATAGGCCTTCTCGATGTCGGCGGCCATCACATCGGCGCCGAAGCGTGCCTTGAGGTTGGCGCTATCGGGCATCAGGTCGCGATAGGCGACCGGGTCGGCCAGCGCCTGGCTCATCCTGTCGGCGAGCTCGATCGGGTCAGGTCGGATCAGGGCAGGGGAACCGGTGTCGAATATCTCCGGGATGCCGCCGACCGCGGTTGCGATCATCGGCTTTCCCGCGGCAAGCGTTTCCAGGACGATATAGGGCATGGCTTCGGCGCGCGAGGGAACGATGATAAGCGCGGCAAGGGCAAAGGCCTCCCTGGCCGGCATCGGCGGCAGAAAGCGGACATGGCGCTCGAGCCCGAGGCGTTTCACTTGCCCGTGGTAACGCAGAAGGTCGTCGCCGTCGCCGACCATCACCGCGGTCAGCGCGCGGCCGAACCGTGGGCCGGCAAGGGCCAATGCGTCGATGAAGATATCCGGTCCCTTCAGGTCGCGCATCATGCCGATATAAAGCAGGTCGGCTGCGTCGGGCTCGGTGATCACCGGCTCGAATTCAGTGGCGCGCAGGCCGTTATAGACGAGGGTGTTGGGAATGGGAGGCTCGCCAACCTTGTGGCGATAGGTCCGCCGCTCATAGTCCGAGACAAACAGCAGATAGTCGGTGAAGCGAGCCATGAATCGCTCGAGCGCGAAGAACAGCTTTCCGATGACCGTGCTCTCGTCATAGTGGAGCGAGCCGCCATGCGGCGAATAAAGGCGGGCTACGCGAGACCTTGATACCCGCAACAATGAGCCGAACAGACGGGCATAGGCGCCACCCTTGGCGCCGTGCCCATGCAGTACGTCCGGCCGCAATTCCTTGATGATCCTGTATGTGCGCCAAGCCGAGGCAAGGTCGCCGGGACCGACATGGCGCTGCATCGGCGTGCGATGAATGCCGAGCGCCAGCATGCCCTTCATCTGCTCGAACAAATGTTCCTCGAACGCGCCGCCCGTCGTCGAATCGCAGACGATGCCGACCGAATGCCCGGCGGCGACCTGCGCCTCGGCCAGGTCGCGCACATGCCGGAAAATTCCTCCGACGGGTGAGCGAAAGCAATGGACGATCCTGAGCCTGTCCGCCACTTGGTATCTGTCAGAACAGACGTTCGCGGACGTAGACCGTATCGCCCGGCAGCAGCGGGTCGGAGGTGACCACGCGGCCGGTCATCACCTTGCCGTTGATGTCGCGGGTGATGTCGACGCTTTCCTGGTTGGCGCGCGCCGTGAAGCCGCCGGCAATGGCGATTGCCTTCTGCACCGTCAGGCCGGGAACATAGGAATATTGGCCGGCGGCACCCACTTCGCCCATCACGAAGATCGGCCGGTAGCGGTCGATCTCGACCGAAACGTCGGGATCGCGCAGATAGCCTTGCCGCAATTTGTCGGCGATCTCCTTTTCCATCTGCTGCGCGGTGTGGCCGCGCGCCGGTATGGCGCCGACAAGCGGGAAGGAGAGATAGCCGGATTGATCGACACTGTAGGTGTTGGTCAGCCCGTCCTGCTCGAACACGGTCACGCGGACGCGGTCGCCGGCGCCAAGACGGTAGGGCTGATCGAGCACCTCATGGAAGGCGGCCGGCGTCGGCCGGTAGCTGGAACAGCCAGCCAGCATCGATACGGCAAGCAGCGCGCGAAACAGGGAAGCAGTGCTTTTCATGACCGGACAAGTACCTTCGACTGGGCCGCTGCGGCGTCGCAGCAAACATCAGGGATCGAGGCCCGTTATCATCCTGTTAGGGTTAATGGCCGGTAAAGGGAGCGGCCGACGCGTGGCGCATCGGCAAGAGTTTTTGTGATTCTTGGCGGTTTTGTTTGCCGCCCGCCAGTAAACCCTAACGGAAACTTACCACGATCTTAACGGCTGAGTTACCATAGTTGTTTACGGTGCGTGCTGACCCAGTATCGGAGTAGGGATGCATGTCCGTTCAGTCCGCGGCCGCAGATGTCGATGTCGATCTCAGGCAGCTCTTCGCCAGCCTGGCGAGGAACTGGCTGCGTATAGTCCTCGTCGTCCTGTTGGCAACCGGGCTGGCCTTTGCTTTCGCCTCGCTGGCAACCCGGCACTACAAGGCCGAGACGCAGGTGGAGATCGCGCCGCGCGAATCCATCTACACGCGGCCGGCCAGCAACAACAACGACACCGACAAGCCTATCCTCGACGAACAGGGCGTCGCCACCCAGGTCCAGATCATTTCCTCCAACGAAATCCTCAAGCAGGTCTCGCAAAAGCTTGGTCTGGAAAAACTGCCCGAGTTCAATGAAGCGCTCGACATGTCGGCGCTGAGCCGCGCTCTGGTCCTGGTCGGCCTGAAAAGCGACCCGATGGAAATTCCGACGGAAGAGCGCGTGCTCAAGAAAATGCACGAGAAGCTCAACGTCTATGGCGTCGAGAAGACCCGCATCATTGCCATCGAATTCTCATCGGAAGATCCCAAGCTCGCGGCCGCCGTACCGGACGCCATCGCCGCCGCCTATATAGCGGGGCAAGGGGCGGCCAAGCTCGAATCGAACAGCGCCGCGGCAGACTTCCTGGCGCCCGAGATCGCCGACCTGCAGCGGCAGGTCAAGGATGCCGAGGCGAAGGTCGCCGCCTATCGCGCCCAGTCCGATCTTTTGATGGGTGGCAACAATTCGGTGCTGGCCACCCAGCAGCTTTCGGAACTGTCGAGCGAACTGTCGAAAGTGCGCGCCAACCGCGCCGCGGCCGAAGCGACCGCCGACGGCGTGCGCAGGGCGCTGCAGAATGGCGGTTCGCTGGATGCTGTGCCGGAGGTTCTGTCGTCGGACCTGATCCAGCGCTTGCGTGAGCGACAGGTCGAATTGCGCTCCAACATCGCCGATCTGTCGACGACACTGCTAGGCAACCATCCGCGCATTCGCGCGCTGAAATCGCAACTGTCCGATCTCGACGCACAGATCCGCAGCGAGGCCCAGAAGATCATGAAAGGCCTGTTGATGCAGGCCGAGACGGCAAAGGCCCGCGAGAACCAGCTTGTCGCAGACGTCAACACATTGAAAGCCGCTTCGGCGCAGGCCGGCGAACAACAGGTCGATCTCGACGCACTGCAGCGCGACGCGACCGCCAAGCGACAGCAACTCGAGCTGTACCTGACCAACTACCGCGAAGCCGCTTCGCGCCAGGATCGCAACTATCTGCCGGTCGACGCGCGGATCGCCTCGAAGGCTTCGGTTCCCTCCGAGGCCTATTTCCCGAAGGTCGGGCCGATCGTCGGCGCGGCTTTCGCCGCATCGCTGCTGATCATGGCGATCGTGACGCTTCTGCGGGAGCTGTTTTCAGGCCGCGCGATGCGGCCGGCGAGCGGTTCCCGTTTCGAACGGATCGATGAGGTCGCGATGCCCCAGGTGGCGCAGGCGCCGGTCGCCAAGCCATTTGTCCGCCACGAGCCTGCCGTCCTGCAGGACCCCTTGGTTGGCCAGGAGCTGCCTGAACGTGCGGATGAAACAGATGCGGAGCCCTATGCCGCCGGAATGCCGGCCATGGCCGAGGCACCGGATGTGGTCGCAATGCCCGATACGACGGCGACAGAGCAGACGGCTGTCGAGCCCGAACCGGCGCGTTCCACCCTGGGCGAGATCGATATCGAGAAGGCTGCCGAAAAGCTGATCTCCAGCGGTGCGGCGCGCGCCATATTCGTCTCGCCGGAAGGCGACGAGGCGGCTGCATCCGCGATCCTGGTGGCGCGCGAGGTCGCCGACGCCGGGCTGCGCGTGCTGTTGCTGGACCTCACCGCGTCGGGGGCCGCCTCGCGGCCGATGCTGGACAGCGGGCTTTTCCCCGGCATCACCAACCTGCTCGCTTCGGAAGCGCAGTTCAGTGACGTCATCCATGCCGATCTCTATTCGGACTGTCACGTCATCCCGGTCGGAACCGCCGATCCGGTTCGTGCCATGCGTGCCGCCGACCGGCTGCCGATCATCATGCAGTCGCTGACGACAGCCTACGACCTGGTCGTGGTCGAGTGCGGACCGGCCGACGCGCAAGGCATCGGCCGCCTGACCGGCGATGCCACCGAGGTCTTTCTCTCCATGATGGAGGCCGACGATGAGGTGACGCAGGCTGCGGTCAAGCTGATCGAGAACGGCTACCCCGACCTCACGCTGGTGACGCCGCTCGGCCACGAACCGCCCGGCAATCCGGTGCCGGGAAGGCGCACTGCCGCTGCCTGAGGGGAGCCCCGGATCGCCGGCGGGGCCGTTCTGCGGTTCGCCCGATCTATCCCAGTTCAAGCGTCGTTACGCCGAACACCCTTCGCAGGTCCAATTCCGGGGCAGGACCCTTGTACATGCGCGTGGTGGTGAAGGTCGGCGCAAAGCCGGCCGCATCGAGCGCAGTTATGAAGCCGGCGTTATCGGCGGGGACGTCGATGTGCATCTCGCCGCCCTCGCAGGCACCGGCCAGTCCCTCCAGGAGTTGCAAAGCGATTTCTATATCGTCGGCAAACAGCGGGCCGATCTTGAAGCCGGATCGACAGCTGCGCGCCACGCCAAAACCGGTCGCGCCGCGCGAATTGATCGCCGCCAACCCATGATGCGGCTCCTGCAGCCATCGCTTCAGAAAGGTGCCTCGGGGCGCCGGAAAACAATGGGCGTCATAGGCGACGATGCCGGACAGGAGCTGCGTCGTAATCATCCGCAACCCATCGGCCCTGACCGGCTGGCCTGCCATGCGCCCGGTGAAGCGGATGGTCTCATAGGCCGGCGCGAAGCCCTTGCGCCGGTAATTGGCCTGCTGCTCGGCGACGCCGTCGAGGCCGACAGTCCGGCCCGAGAGCCTTTTCATGCCGGCGTCCCACACGGCCTTGCCGTAGCTCATGCCGCGCATGTCAGGCCGGCAGATGTAGAGGCCGATGAAACCGAATTCGCTTCCATAGGCCACGGCCGAAATTGCCGCGACCATGTCGTCGCCGACAAAGGCGCCGATGAAGCCTTCGGGGTCCGCGGCCTGGAACATCGCCGGGTCTTCATGACCTGGGTTCCAGCCTTCCGCGGCCGCCCAGTCGACGAGAAGCGCCAGTTCCTGCAGGGACAGTGTGCGGATGATCGGCTTCATGGCGTCAGCTATCTTCTTCCGCGGGCGCTGCCTGGCCGGCGGCTTTGCGGCGCAGCACTTTGGTCAGCTTCCAGATCGTCGGGCTGTTCTTGACGAAGGCCTTCAGCCGTGCGCCTTGCCGAAGCGTCAGCGCCAGCATGCGGCCCTTCACGGTCAAGGGGACCAGCACTTCGAAATGCCGCGTTTCGATATCGCACCACAGCCGCTTGTAAGGCTCATCTCCGACCGAAAAGTCATAGACCTCGAAACCGGTCTCGCAGGCTTCCTGGATGTTGTCGAAGAACAGGAAGTCGCCGGGGCTGGCGTGCCCAAGATCGTCCTCGGCGATCGCTCCGAATTCGCAGATCAGGCGTTTGCCCAAGCGGCTTGAACCGGTGATGGCGCGCAGCTTGCCGGCAACCTCGAGCCCGTGCAGCACGAAGGAAGGCCTGTCCTCGGCAAGCGCCTGCATGAACAGCGCGCGGAAGAAGCCGCGTACCTGTGCGTCGCCAAAAACATTGGCGATGCCCATCTTGCGGAAGCGGAGTTCCTTCATCTCGAAGAAGGCGTCGAGCAGTCTGCCCACCTCGTCGGGGGTGCGGGCCCCGATGCGCCGATAGCTGCCTACGGCCTCGAATTTCCGGATCTGCGACCGGTGCTTCTTGCGTTTGCGTTTGCCGCTGGCGCGGGAAAGCAGCGCATCGAAGCCGCCGGCGAGATCGACGGCCAGCGACAGGTTGGGGCTGGAAAAATGCTCAAGCGATGCGAGCGGATTGGCGACGCCGTCGAGATCGGGCAGCAACCTCTCGAGCGCGACCAGATCGATGTCCGGGCGTGCCTTGGCGATGGCCGCCAGCACCGATCGGAGGGCCGGTATATCCGCTTTGGCCAGCCAGTTCGGGTCCGCGGCGACGAAGTTGCCGTTGGCGTGGCGCCCACCCATGAAGCGGGCGATCCGGAACGGCCCCCTGGCGGCAACCTCCAGCGCCAGCGAGAAAACCGGTTTGCCCTCGGCACTCAGCGTCGCGACGAGCAGGTCCGGTCGTGTCTCGGCCGCCCAGTTCTGGACCCAGGCAGCACTCTGCGCCGGCCCAAACAGGGCCGAGCGGCAGAACTCGGCATAGGCCGCGAGTCCGTCCGTGGACGCCACTGAAATCGACAGGCCGGCATGGTCCCGTGGCAAGGGGCGCGACGATGCCTCGGTGGCCGCAAGCCGATTGCCGTCAAATGACGCGGTTGCGTCAACCATACCTCAATCCTTAAGACGTATTGATCGCGATTTGGGGGTTCGCATAGGCGCATTCCGTGCTTGGATCAGCCTAGGCGCAAAAGGTGAATGAATGATCGACGGCGGGGAGGCAATCCGGAAACTGGCGCTGAACGTCGCCCGCTATACCGGCCTTGCACCGCTGGCCAAGCCGTTCATCGGCGGCATTGGCGCCATCCTGATGCTGCACCGTGTTACCGCCACGCCGGAAAGGCCGGACAGCGTCAACCGGCATCTGAATATCGCGCCCGGCTTCCTTGACGCCATGATCGCGGACATGAAGGCGCATGGCTATGCCTTCGTCTCCATGGACGAAGCCGTTGAGCGCATCAAAGCAGGCGGCAAGGGCGGTCAGTTTGCCACGATCACCGCCGACGACGCCTATCGCGACAACATGACCGAGGCGCTGCCGGTGCTGGAGAAGCATGGCGCGCCAATCACCATCTATGTCGCGCCCGGGCTGATCAACGGCACCGCCGACCTGTGGTGGGATGTGGTCGAGGACATCGTCAACGCGCGCGATATCCTCACGCTGACGCGGCCGAATGGTCCGCTGACGATCGATTGCTCGACCCCCGCGAAAAAGCTGCAGGCCAATGCACGCCTGCACGCCTATCTCACCTCCGAAATCCGCGAGGAGGACCTGCAGGCCGTGTTGCGTGACCTGGCTCGCGCAAACGGCATCGACGCCGACGGCCCACGCTTGCGCACATTGATGAGCTGGGATGAAATCCGTCGCATCGCCGCGCATCCGCTGGTGACGATCGGCGCCCATACGATCAACCACAGCAATCTGAAGCGGCTCTCAGAAGCCGATGCCCGGCACGAGGTTGGCGACGTGCGCGCCATGTTGCAGGCCGAACTGGGCGAAATGCCCCGCCATTTCGCTTATCCCTATGGCTATGCCAGCGCTGTCGGCTGCCGCGAGGTCGGCTTTGCCCGCGACGCAGGCTATACCTCCGCCGTGACGACGCGCCACGGCGTGCTGCGCGCCGAGCATGCCGGGTTCCTGCACGCCTTGCCGCGCATTTCCGTCAACGGCCGCTACCAGAGCCTCGCCCACATCCGCACCATGCTGTCGGGCGTGACGACGCCGCTCGCCAACGCCGGCAAGATGGTCGTCACCATCTGACGCTGGCGGTTTCGCCTATCGCTTGGCCCTCGGCTCCAGCATCAGCCATTTGATGATGCCCATTGCCGGCAGCACCCAGAGCAGGCCGCTGAGCAGGAAGAACAGGAAATGCACCCACGGACCCGACTCCGACAGCCGGGCGACCGCGAAGATCGATGCGACCAGCGCATAGACGATGACCAGCGCGACCAGCAGAAACATTCCGATCAGCTTTTTCAGGCGCAGGGGCATGGCTGGTCTCCTGATCGAGCATGCCGGAATTCGCACAAGAGGCCTGGCAGGCTCAAGGGGTATCGGCCTCGCATAGGCCTTGAGGCGAGACTGTGCAACCGGTGAGACGCGGCGCGACGGCGTGCCGCGCCGTATGGTCTTGCCAGCACGGGTGCGATGGTCCACCAATCCGCCAAATCAACCTGCCGGGACAAGATCATGGCTGCCATATCAGCTGCCGCGCCATACGTCGCCCGCGACCGCGACCTGCATAACCGGGCGCTGCTGCGCGGCTGGCTCTATGTGGTGCTTCTGGTGCTGTTTGCGCTGGTGCTGGTCGGCGGCGCCACAAGGCTCACCGATTCCGGCCTGTCGATTACGCAGTGGAAGCCGATCCATGGCGTGATCCCGCCGCTCAACGATGCCGAGTGGCAAGAGGAATTCCAGCTCTACCAGCAGATCCCGCAATATGCCGAGCTCAACAAGGGCATGAGCATCGAGGCGTTCAAGTCGATCTTCTGGTGGGAATGGGCGCACCGCATCCTGGCGCGCAGCGTCGGCCTGGTCTTTGCCCTGCCGCTGCTGTTCTTCTGGGCGACGCGCCGCATCGAACGCGGCCTGGGAGCGAAGCTGGTGGGCATTCTCCTGCTCGGCGGCCTGCAAGGCGCCATCGGCTGGTGGATGGTGGCTTCAGGATTGGTCGACCGGGTCTCCGTCAGCCAGTACCGGCTGGCGACCCACCTGACACTCGCCGCGCTGATCTTCACCGCCACCATGGTGGTCGCGCGAGGATTGGCGCCGCATTCCGAACCCGCCGCCGATCGGTCGACGCAGAGGCTGGCCGGGTTCATCGTGCTGCTGGCGCTGATCCAGATCTATCTCGGCGGCCTGGTCGCCGGGCTCGACGCGGGCTTAAGCTACAACACCTGGCCGTTGATGGACGGCAAGATCATCCCTGGCGATCTGCTGATCCTCGAGCCGGCGTGGCGCAACTTCTTCGAGAGCCCGAAGACGGTGCAGTTCGTCCATCGGTTTGGCGCCTACACGGTATTCGTCGTGGTATTGTGGCACATGATCGCCACGCGCCGGCGGCTGCCTGAAACAACGCATGCGCGGCGCGCGACGCTGCTGTTTCTACTGGTGCTGGTCCAAGCTTCGATCGGCATCGGCACGCTGCTGATGCATGTGCCGCTGCATATGGCGCTGACCCATCAGGGATTTGCGCTGATCGTGCTGGGTTTTGCCGCCGCACACTGGCGCGGCACCAAGGGCGCCTATCCCTTGCCGGCGGGAATAGCGCTCAGGGGCTGATCTTGGAGCTGATCTACCGGGTCCGGATCAGAAGCTTGCCCGTACCGCCCGGATCGCCTTGACGACCGACAATTCGCGGTTCTCCTCGACCGCATTGTCGTCCTCATGATGCCAGGATGCCGAAAGGCAGCCATAGGCGATGGCATGATCAAGGATAGCGGCCGGTGTCTGGCCCAGAGTGTTGGCAAAGATCCCGGCCATACCAGCGATCCGCTCGGGGTCGAGGCAGAGATCGTCCCGCTCGAGCGGGTTGTAGAACATGTTCGCCGCATCGAAGCCGGGGTCGCCGAGCACGCCCTTCGGATCGATAGCCAGCCAGCCGCGCGGTCCGTGCAGGATGTTCTCGTGATGCAGGTCGCCATGCAGTGGCCTGATATCGTGCGGATCGGTCAGCAGCCGGTCGGCAATAGTGGCGGCCTCGACATAGAGGCCGTCATGGCCGGCGTCGCGATCGGCATTCGCCTTGTTGAACAGGCTGGCGAAGCGTTCCCGGAGCGGCTGAAGTTCGGGCGGGAAGGGGTCTTTCCCCTGTGAAAACAGCTTCGCCATCACCTCGGCCGCAATTGCGGTCGCTACAAAGTCGCCCTGTTCGTCGAGAACTTGCTGAAGCAGCGTTTCACCGGCATATTCCAGCAGCATGCTGTGGCCGTCGCGGCCGAGCAGGCGCACCGCGCCTTCGCCGCGCCGCCAGGCGAGATAATGCTCGCCGCGCAACTCGTCGGCGACGTCGTCGAAATGCTTGAGCGCCTTGACGATCGCCGGCGACCCGTCTTCGCGCAAAACCTTCCAGATGCGGCTCGAAAAGGTCTCGGCAATGAGTTCGGGCGCGCTGACTTTCCAGCGCGCCGGAAAGGCTGGCGCGTCCATCAGAGGCCGAGCATCAGGTCCATGTTCTGCACGGCGGCACCCGAGGCACCCTTGCCAAGATTGTCATAGACCGCCAGCAGCAGGGCCTGCGCCCGTTTGTCATTGGCAAAGACATAGACCTTCATCCGGTTGGTGCCGTTGTAGACCTCGGGATTGATCTCCGGCATGCGCTCCGAATGCGCATAGGGCGCCACTTCGACCACGCCGCCCTTGATGGCGGCGAAATGGTCGGCAATCGCCGCATGCAGCTCCGCACCGGTCGGCACATGGTCGAGGCTGCCAAGCTGCAACGGCACCACGGTGATCATGCCTTGCGCGAAATTGCCGACCGCCGGCTGCATGATCGGATCATGCGACAGCCTGGCATAGGCCCTCAATTCCGGCACGTGCTTGTGCCGAAGCGTGAGGCCGTAGGGCAGGAATTCCGAGGCTTCCTCGCCCTTGGCGACATAGTCCTCGATCATCGGCCGTCCGCCGCCCGAATAGCCCGAAATGCCGTTGACGGTGATCGGGAAATCCGCCGGCAGCAGGCCTGACGTGACCAGCGGCCGTAGCGTGGCGATCGGTCCCTGCGGCCAGCAGCCTGGGTTGGCGACGCGTTTTGCCGAGGCGATCGCCTTTGCCTGGTCCTTGTCCATCTCGGCGAAACCATACGCCCAGCCTTCCGCCACGCGATGCGCGGTCGACGCATCGATGACCTTGGTGGTGTCGTTGGCGATCAGCGAGACGCTTTCCTTCGCCGCGTCGTCAGGCAGGCACAGGATCGCGACATCGGCGGCGTTGAGAAACTCGCCGCGCGCCGCCGTTTCCTTGCGGCGTTCGGTCGGGATGGAAATGATCTCCAGATCACTGCGCTCGGCAAGCAGCGCCCTGATCTGCAGGCCGGTGGTGCCGTGTTCGCCGTCGATGAAGATTTTCGGTTTCATGGGTTGATCAAATTCCCTGATATTTCAAGATTATATGCCCTGCCCTTGAATCACTGCGGCACCATTGTGGTTGCCGTTGTTCAACTCTTCAAGCCGGGCCTTTCGCTCAGCCAGCAGGCCGAGATATTGCATGGCCACCATAGAGCCGGCGATCGCCGTTATATCGGCGTGATCATAGGCCGGCGCAACCTCTACGACGTCGGCACCGACAATATCGATCTGGTTGAGTTGGCGCAGCGTCGACAGGATCTTCGCCGAGGACGGCCCGCCGGCAACTGGCGTGCCTGTGCCAGGCGCGTAGGCCGGATCGAGGCAGTCGATGTCGAAGGTGAGGTAGGTCTTCTTGCCGCCGGTGCGGTCGACGATGGCGTAGGCGATATCGGACGCCCGCATCTCCTCGATTTCATGGCCATGGAGGATCTTGATGCCGAACGTGTCGGGTGCATGGGTGCGGATGCCGATCTGGATCGAGCGGTCGGGGTCGATGATGCCTTCCTTGACGGCACGGCCGACGAAGGATCCGTGGTCGATGCGCTTGCCGTCGTCCGGCCAGGTGTCCTGATGGGCGTCGAACTGCACCAAGGCGAGCGGACCATGGATGGCGGCATGCGCCTTGAGCAGCGGCCAGGTGACGAAATGATCGCCGCCGAGCGTCAGCAGGAAGGCGCCGGATTTCAGGATCTTGGCCGCTTCACGTTCGATCGTGCCGGGTGTCTTCTGGTGATTGCCCGAATCGAGCAGGCAATCGCCATAGTCGACCACCGCCAGATGCTCGAACAAATCGCGTGAGAACGGATATTGCGGGTCGTTATCGAGGATCGCCGAGGCGCGGCGGATCGCCTGCGGCCCGAAGCGGGCGCCGGGCCGGTTGGTGACGGCGGCATCGAAGGGAATACCCCACACCACAGCATCCGCGCCCTTCACGTCTTTTGTGTATTTGCGGCGCATGAACGACAGCGCGCCGGAATAGGTCGGCTCGAACGCGGCGCCCGTTTTGGAACGGGCGGTGAAGGCGTTGTCGATGTTGTTGTTCGCCATTACGGATCCTCGTTTTTCATCGGGGTGCAACAACTACAGAACCGGCACGGAAGATGCCAGTCACAGCTTGGCGAGACGGAATGGCGCTGCCCGAGTGCCACGGCAAGACAGGATTGTATCATCATGACGCAGACCGCGTTTCTCAACCCCACCCGTGTCGTGGCGTCGGCCCGCACCGGCACGGTCGCCGGCGAACGCTTCCTGGTGCTCGATTCGTGGCGCGGCATCTGCGCGCTTCTGGTGGCGCTGTTTCACTTTCCGACCGCTTCGACGATTTCGCAAAGCGCCTTCATCGGTTCGTCCTATCTGTTCGTCGATTTCTTCTTCGTCCTTTCCGGTTTCGTCATCGCCAGCAGCTACGGCGATCGGCTGAACCAGCCGGAACAGGTCGCGCGCTTCGCACTGGTCCGTTTCGGCCGCATCTACCCGCTGCATCTGCTCATGCTTGCCGCCTTCGCCGGCTTCGAGTTGCTGCGGCTGATGCTGCCGCAATTGCACGGCACCGGGGCTGCCCCCTTCAGCGGAGGCTTCGACCTCGGCAGCCTGCTTGCCAATCTTCTCCTGCTCCAGGGTGTCGGCTTCGAGGATCAATTGACCTGGAATGCGCCAAGCTGGAGCATTTCGGCCGAGTTCTTCGCCTATCTCCTGTTTGCCGGCGTGGTCTTCGTCGCCGGTGCGCGCGCCTGGATATGGTTCGTCGCCGCCGCCGTCACCGCGCCGCTGTTCCTGCTCGGCTTCTCGACCCATCATATGGATGTGTCCTTCGATTTCGGCTTCATCCGTTGCCTGTACGGCTTCTCGCTCGGCGCCTTGCTGGCCTGGTTTCAGCATGATTCCATTGCAGGGGCGCGACAGGCCCTCGCCAGGAGCGGCCCGCGGAT
This sequence comes from Mesorhizobium sp. M7A.F.Ca.ET.027.02.1.1, assembly GCF_004022985.1. Lineage (NCBI taxonomy): Bacteria > Pseudomonadati > Pseudomonadota > Alphaproteobacteria > Hyphomicrobiales > Phyllobacteriaceae > Mesorhizobium > Mesorhizobium sp. M7A.F.Ca.ET.027.02.1.1. The sequence goes on from NZ_RZOL01000030.1 coordinate 15,570, forward strand.
GGACTGGACCCTTGCCGAAATCGTCATGGTGACCGTCATCGTGCTTTTCGTCTCGCTGGCGGGCGGCAATGATTTCGGCATCGCGGCACCCCTGGTGTTCGCGCTGGCGCTGTTCCTGTTCGCCCATGAGGGCGGCTGGATCAGCGCCCTGCTGAGAACCCCGTTCATGTTGACGCTCGGCGCGCTGTCCTACTCGATCTACATGGTCCACATTTTCGTCCAGGCGCGCCTGATCAACATCGCCGGGCTCGTCGAGCGCAAGCTCGGCCTCGGCCTGATGGGCGATTTCATGCTGCGCGGCCAGCCTGCCACCGGCTTCGGCGCCGGCTGGACCGGAGCATTGGCGATCGTCGTCATGCTCGCGGCCACCATTGCCGCCTCCTGGATCACCTGGCGTTTTGTCGAGATGCCGGCCATGGCGTGGTTCCGCCGGCTCTCGAAACGCATCTGACGCGCACTCCCCGCGAACAACCGCTAGCCGGCTTCGTTCACCTGGATGTCACGAGGGTCGCCTATCCCGATCTCGATCCGGCAAGGAGCGATTCTCGATGCGGACCATCTGGCTGAGCCTTCTGTTTTCCTCGGCACTTGTGGCCTTTTCTGACCAGTCATTGGCCGGCGAGACCCGCGCCAGGCAGATTCTTGACCGCTTCGAGCACGCCAACCAGTGGCGCGACCACGTCATGGTGGTCGCGCATCGCGCCGGCAGCATGCAGGCGGGCAAGACGCTCTACGCGGAAAATTCGATTGCCGCCGTGGAGGGGTCGATCGCCATGGGCGCAGAAATCGTCGAGGTCGATATCAGGCGCTCGAAGGACGGTGAGTTCGTCGTCATGCATGACAGCTGGCTCGACCGCACCACCACCTGCAAGGGCGAGGTGGTCAAATACACCCTGGCCGAACTGAAGACCTGCAGGCTGGTGGTCGAAGGCACCGGTGCGGTGACGGGTGAAACAGTCTCGACGCTGCGCGAGATGCTGATGGCGACCAGGGACAGGACCCTCATCAACCTCGACAACAAGCTCGACGTCGGCGACCTCTCGGGCATGATCGCGGTGGCTCGCGATCTCGGCATGGCCGAGCAGGTTATCGTCAAGGAGAATTTGTGGAACCAGAACCGGATCACCACGGTCCAGGCGGCAATGACCGCTATCGGCGGCGGCTTCCAGTTCATGCCGATCATCGCCGATGACGCGGTGCGTGATGCCGGCTTCGCCAGGACGGTCGGCCATGCCTTTTCGCCGCGCGCAATCGAGCTGATCAACTGGCGGGCAGGCGCCGAGACGCTGACCGAGACCGGCGGGCCGTTGTTCAGCACGCGCATGCGCGCGGCCGCGGTCAGGGGCAACTGGCACATCTGGGCCGACACCTACGCCATCGCCAACAAGCCGGGAGGCTTCCTGGCCGGCGGCCGCGGCGACGAACTGGCGGTGCAGGCCAGCCTGCCGCGCGAAGTCTGGGGTTTTTGGGCCGATCGCGGCGCCACAATCATCCAGACGGACGAGCCGAAGGCAGCCATCGTATGGCTGACGGCGAATGGTTTTCGCGTGCCTTATGCCGACGAGGCGCGGCCGGCTGAGCCGGCGAACACGGCGAGCATCAACTAGCAATTCGACGCTGGCGCTGTCACCCACCTTGGGAACGCCGGCGCCATCACCCCACCCGGCGCTACGCGCCGACCTCCCCATCGAGGGGAGGTGGAGGTCGCCGCCAGTCTCGACGCATTGAGTAGACCGCTGAGCCGGCAGGCGTTGCAAGGGTGTCTGTATGTAAAGCGCGGCGCCCTACCTCCCCTTGATGGGGAGGTCGGCGCGTAGCGCCGGGTTGGGTGACAGCCGAGACCCAACAGGCAGCATATGCTCCCGGTGGGGCGCCCTATCAAGCAGCCATCGCCATCCCATCCAACTCCCCAAGCACATCATCCGAAAGCTCCAGTTCGGCAGCCGCGAGGTTCTCCCTGAGATGTCCGACCGACGATGTGCCGGGAATCAGCAGGATGTTGGGCGCGCGGCGCAGCAGCCAGGCGAGCGCAACCTGCATTGGCGTGGCGCCGAGGCGTGTTGCGACGTCCGACAGGGTGGAGGATTGCAGCGGGTTGAAGCCGCCGAGCGGGAAGAACGGCACATAGGCGATGCCGTCGCGGGCAAGGTCGTCGATCAGGGCGTCGCCGCCGCGATGCGCAAGATTGTACTGATTCTGCACGCAGACGATCTCGGCGATACGGCGCCCTTCGGCGATCTGCGCCGGCGTCACGTTGCTCAGCCCGATATGTTTGACCAGGCCTTTCTGTTGAAGCCCGGCCAGCACGGTGAGCGGCGCTTCGATCGACCCTTCGGCTGGACCATGGGTATCGAACATGATGCGCAAATTGACCACATCAAGCACCTCGAGCCCGAGATTGCTTAGATTGTCATGCACGGCCTGGGTCAGCTCTTCCACGGAAAAGGCCGGCAACCACGATCCATCCGCGCCGCGCCGGGCGCCAATCTTGGTGACGATGACGAGATCGTCAGGGTAGGGCGCCAGCGCTTCGCGGATCAAAAGGTTGGTGACGTGCGGTCCATAGAAGTCGCTGGTGTCGATGTGGTCGACGCCTTGCGTCACGGCCTCGCGCAGCACGGCCAATGCCGCGTCATGGTCCTTGGGCGGCCCGAACACGCCGGGTCCGGCGAGTTGCATGGCACCGTAGCCGAGCCGCTTCACGGTGTGGCTGCCAAGCTTGAAGGTGGCGGGGGCGAAGGTGCCGGATTGTTGGATGTTGGACATGATTGATCTCCTTTGAGGAGGCAGAGATAGGCGCTGCCCAACCTCGTGATAATCCGGTACAATCCACACAGGCCGTGCGGAATGGCGAACAATGATGGACCTCAGCGATCTGAACGCCTTCGTGGCGGTGGCGCGCGCCGGCGGTTTTCGCGATGGCGCGCGTGCGAGCGGCGGCAGCGCCTCCGGCTTGAGTGAGGCGGTGCGTCGCCTGGAAGTGCAGCTCGGTGTCAGGCTGTTCAACCGCACGACGCGCAGCGTTGTCCCGACCGAGGCGGGCCTCAGCCTGCTGGAGCGGCTCGGTCCGGCGCTGTCGGAGGTGGAGGCGGCGCTGGACGTGGTGAACGGCTTTCGCGACAGGCCGGCGGGCTCGCTGCGTCTCAATGTGCCGGTCAGCGCCGCGCGGTTGATCTTGCCCGATATCGTGCCGGGTTTCCTCGCCGCCTATCCCGGCATCCGTCTGGAAGTGATCGCCGATGAGAACTTTGTCGATGTGCTGGCGGCCGGGTGTGACGCCGGCATCCGCTATGACGAGCGGCTGGAGCAGGACATGATCGCGGTGCCGATCGGACCGCGCGTGCAGCGCTTCGCCACCGCTGCCAGCCCTGCCTATCTTGCTCGTCATGGGCGGCCGCAACACCCGAGCGACCTGCTTGGCCACTCTTGCGTGCGCGGGCGCTTTTCCAGCGGTGCGATGCTGCCTTGGGAGTTCGAGCGCGACGGTGAGGTGGTGCGGGTCGATCCGACAGGGCCGCTGATCGTGCGGATCGGCGGCGCGACCGATCTTGCCGTCGATGCGGCCATCGCCGGCACCGGCATCATCGGCCTCTTCGAGGGCTGGCTTCGCCCCTACTTCGAAAGCGGCGCGCTTGAGCCCATTCTCGAACCGTGGTGGCCGAGTTTTCCCGGACCGTTCCTCTATTATCCCGGCCGGCGGCTGGTGCCGGCCCCGCTGCGGGCGTTCATCGACTATATCAAGGGCGGCAAGGCCTGACCTGTTTATGCCGGCGCCTTCACCCCACCCGGCGCTACGCGCCGACCTTCCCATCGAGGGGAGGTAGGGCGTCGCGCTCTTCTACCTCCCCTCGATGGGGAGGTCGCGCAGGCGCGGGTGGGGTGACTGCCGAGCCGCAAACAAAAAGGCCGCCCGGGAGGCGGCCTTTTCGATTGTCTGAAGCTGCGAAGTGCTTAGCGCTTCGAGAACTGGAACGAACGACGGGCTTTCGCCTTGCCGTACTTCTTGCGCTCGACGACGCGGCTGTCGCGGGTCAGGAAGCCGCCCTTCTTGAGCACGGCGCGCAGCGTCGGCTCGTAATAGGTCAGCGCCTTGGAGATGCCGTGACGCACGGCGCCAGCCTGGCCGGAGAGACCGCCGCCGACAACGGTCGCGACGATGTCGTACTGGCCGGCGCGGTTGGAGGCGATGATCGGCTGGTTGAGGATCATCTGCAGGACCGGACGCGCGAAATAGGTCGCGAATTCCTTGTCGTTGACGATGATCTTGCCGGAACCCGGCTTCACCCAGACGCGCGCAATGGCGTTCTTGCGCTTGCCGGTGGCATAGGCGCGGCCCGACTTGTCGAGCTTCTGGACGTGGACGGGGGCTGCCGGCTGGGTATTGGTGTTGCCGGTGGCGGCGCCGAGTTCTGCGAGCGAGGAAAGCTCAGCCATCTTATGCGACCTTCTTGTTCTTGGCGTTCAGCTTGGCCACGTCGAGCACGACGGGCTGCTGTGCGACATGCGGATGCTCGGCACCTGCATAGACGCGCAGGTTCTTCATCTGGCGACGACCGAGCGGGCCACGTGGGACCATGCGCTCAACGGCCTTCTCGACGACACGCTCGGGGAAACGACCCTCGAGCAGCTGGCGCGCGGTGCGCTCCTTGATGCCGCCTGGGTGGCCGGTGTGCCAGTAATAGACCTTGTCGGTGAACTTCTTGCCGGTGAACACCACCTTGTCGGCATTGATGACAATGACGTTGTCGCCGTCGTCGACATGCGGGGTGAAGGTCGGCTTGTGCTTGCCGCGAAGATGATTGGCGATGACAGTGGCCAGACGACCGACGACGAGACCTTCGGCGTCGATCAGGATCCACTTCTTCACCACATCCGCAGGCTTCTGCGAAAAGGTTGTCATGTTTTCTGCTCTCGGTTCTGACCTTCATAAAAGAAGGCGTTTCTTGTTGCTTGGATTGTCGGAAGGACGCTGTCCGCCGCCAATAACAAAACGGCGGCCTTTGCGGGCCGCTGCTTCGTGAGGGCTTATAGGCGAGGGTGGTGATCGCGTCAAGGCGCGCGAAAAGGAGAATATCTGACAAAATGCGGCGAAAACAATAAGTTAAGTGAAAGGTATTATTTTACCACATCGCCATTCCGCTTCGGCGGGATCGAATAGGTGCCGGTGGCGTGCGCCACCGTGTGCCCGTCCGGGCCGGCAACGATGTCGATATCGAACACCATCAGGCTCTTGCCCAGCTTCAGGATGCGGCAATGGCCATCGATCGGTCCGGCCTCGGCCTTGCGCACGAAATTGATGTCGAGGTTGACGGTAACGGAAAGCGCATCCGGCCCGGCATGGCTGAGCACGCAGACGTAGCCGCCAATGTCGGCCAGCGTGAACAGCGAAGGGCCGGACACCGTGCCGCCCGGACGCAAGTGCCGCTCGCCGGCGTTGAGCCGCACGGTGCAGCCGCCGGGGAACACGTCGATCGCCTCGAAATATTTGAACTGCTCGTTGAGCTGCGGATAGACGGTCTCCATCAGCGCATTGACTTGTTGCGCGGTCAGAACCGGCTTCAAATTGATTTGGGCGGGCATGTCGGTCCCTCGTTTTGGCCGACCTGTATGGGCGCGGCGCGGCATTTCTGACAACCTTCGTCCCCTGGCGCAAGCGATCGGTGTTGGACGAAACCTGATCCGGTATTAGATACTCTGGCAGCCCCAGGCGGAATCGCGGAGACCTTATCCATGGCCGAAATCCTTGCCATCAAGCCTGCCGCCGTTGAAGGGCCGGTTGTTGCACAACTGGACAAGGGCGTGCTGCGCCTGACGCTCGCCAATCCGCCCGCCAATGCGCTGTCGCTGGCGGTGATGGCGGCGCTGACGGCCGAACTCGAGCGCGCCAAGGCCGACAAGGCCGTTCGCGTCATCGTTTTGTCGGCGGCCGGCAAGGTGTTCTGCGCCGGCCATGATCTCAAGGAAATGACGGCGCGCCGCACTGACGCCGATCATGGCAAGACCTTCTTCGCAGAGACGTTTGCCGCTTGTGCGACGCTGATGCAGGCCATCGTGCGGCATCCCTTGCCTGTCATCGCGGAAGTCGACGGCCTGGCCACCGCCGCCGGGCTGCAACTGGTCGCCAGCTGCGATCTGGCGATCGCCTCACATGAGGCTACCTTCTGCACGCCGGGCGTCAATATCGGGCTGTTCTGCTCGACGCCGATGGTGGCGCTGTCGCGCAACGTTTCGCGCAAGCATGCCATGGAGATGCTGCTGACCGGAGAGACGATCGATGCGGCGACCGCCAAGGAGTTCGGCTTGGTCAACCGCGTCGTGCCGCGCGAATACCTGAATCAGATCGTCACCAAATACGCGCAAACCATTGCTTCCAAATCATCTTTGGTGGTCAAGACCGGCAAGGAAGCCTTTTACGCCCAGGCTGAAATGGGGCTGGCCGACGCCTATGCCTATACCGGCCGGATCATGGTCGAGAACATGCTTGCGCGCGACGCGGAGGAGGGCATCGGCGCCTTCATCGGCAAGCGCAAGCCGGAATGGAAGGACGAGTAAGGAGAACGTCATGGAGCCGCGCATCTCCATCATCACCATTGCTACCGATGATCTAGACCGCGCCGTGCGCTTCTACGAAGAGATGGGCTTGAAGCGGCATGCCGGCATCACCGACGGGGTCGCCTTCTTCCAGATGGGCGGTGTCATCCTCGGCCTGTTCCCGCGCGCCAGCGCAGAAGAGGATTCCGGCATCGCCTTCGCCGCGGCGCCATCGGCGGTCTACCTCGCCTACAACACTCGTTCCGACGCCGAAGTCGACGACGTGCTCGCCAGGGCGGAAAAAGCCGGCGGCCGCATCGTCAAGCCGGCCGGCCGGGCCTTTTGGGGCGGCTGGTACGGCTATTTCGCCGACGCCGACGGGCATGTCTGGGAAGTGGCGCACAATCCGGCCTTTCCGATCGCGGAAGACGGCACGATTTCGCTACCCGGCTGATGGCCCATCGCAAGCAGCTGACGCGGCTAAAGGCTCCCTATCTGAAGCGCATCCTGCTCGACGCCGAGCGCGTGGCGGACTGGGAGAAATATCCCTGGAACCTGCCGCTGTTTCGCGGCCATGAGTTCGAGCTCGAATTCACCACGCCGATCACCATCATTGTCGGCGAGAACGGCACCGGCAAATCGACTCTGCTCGAGGCGATCGGCGCACTGGCCGGCTATGACGAAGCCGGCGGCGGCAAGGGATATATGCCAGTCGACCATTCCAGCGCCATCGACAAGAGTGGTGCTGCGTTGGCCAACGCATTCCGTGGTCACTGGCTGCCGAAAGTCACCGCCGGCTGGTTCTTTCGCGCCGAATCCTTCTACTCCGTGGCGCGTTATCTCGACCAGGCGGCGCTGGAAGACCCCTTCAAGCCACCCCCGCCGGACTTCCTGTCCTGGTCGCATGGCGAGGGCTTTATCCGCTTTTTCGAGGAGCGCTGCCGCAGGCAAGGCATCTACATCCTCGACGAACCCGAGAGCGCACTGTCGCCGACGCGACAGATCGAGTTGCTCAAGATGCTGCGGCGCATGGACCAGTCGGGCACCGCGCAAGTGATCATGGCGACGCATTCGCCGCTGCTGATGGCTTGTCCCGGCGCGCGGCTGTTCCGCATCAGCCGCTTCGGGCTCGACCCGACCGATTTCAGCGATACCGATCATTTTCGCATGATGCGCGACTTCTGTACCGATCCGCAGGCGTTCATGGAGGAAGCGCTGCGGGAGGATGACGCGTGAGCGCCGGCGACGATGATCTCAACTGGCGCGTCGAGCAGGCATGCCGCGAAGGCTGGCCGGCGGCGACCGGGGCGGTCTTTGATGGCTGGCTCCTGCGGCGATCGGGCGGACGGATCCGGCGCACCAATTCGGCCAATCCCTCGCGCGGCCAGCGTGGCGCGCCGGATGCTGTCATCGGCGCCGCCGAGTCCTTCTACATCGGCCACGGCCAGACGCCCTTGTTTCGGGTTCCCGACATCGCCGGCGAGCTCGAAGCCGCACTCGACCATCGCGGCTACCAGCCGGAAGGCAGCACGATCCATCTCCATGCCGGGATCGGCGACCTGGCTGAAGTCCGCGATCAGCAGGTCACCGTTTCGAAAGTGCCGGGCGAGGACTGGCTCGCGGCGCGGTTCCGCATGGGGACCTTTGACGACGCCGAGTGCCGCATCTTTCGCGAGATGACCGGGCTGATCGTCGGCGACCGGGCGTTCGTATCCTGTGAACGCGACAGCGAAATTGCCGCCTTGGCCTATGGCGTCATCCGCAATGGCCTGCTTGTGGTGGAATCGGTTGAAACCGATGGCCGTTTCAGGCAGCAAGGTCTGGGCCGCAAGACCGTCGGCGGCCTCATCGGCTGGGCGCGGCGCGCAGGGGCTCACGCCGCATGCTTGCAGGTGGTGGTCGACAACACGCCGGCTCGCGCTCTCTATGCCTCGCTTGGGTTCAGCCGTGAACTTTACCGATACCACTACCGCAGGAAGCCGCATGAACCACGATAGCTACGACAACACCTACATCGCCGGCATCCTCAATTCGGTGAAGACCATCGCCATGGTCGGCGCGTCCGCCAATGATGTGCGGCCAAGCTATTTCGTGCTGAAATATCTGCTGGCCAAGGGATTTTCGGTGTTTCCGATCAATCCTGGCCAGGCCGGCAAGGAGATCCTCGGCCGGATGACCTATGCGAGGCTCGCCGATATTCCCGAGCCGATCGACATGGTCGATGTCTTTCGCGCGCCGGCGGCGGTGCCCGGCATCGTCGACGAGGCGTTGCGGCTCGATCCCTTGCCGAAAGTCATCTGGATGCAGCTTGGCGTTCGCCATGACGAGGCCGCCGCGCGCGCCGAGGCCGCCGGCATCAAGGTGGTGATGAACCGCTGCCCCAAAATCGAATACGGCAAGCTGTCCGGCGAGATCGGCTGGACCGGCGTCAATTCCGGTGTGCTGTCGTCGAAGAAGCCGCTGATGCGGTCGGGATTCCAGAGTTTCGGCGTGCGCCAGAAGTAGGGCAGTCGCTCAAAAGTGCGCGGCGGTTTTGGGTAACGACGTGCACCAAAAGCAAGGCCTGATGCGCAATGCGCCTTGGGCGCAAAATTATTCCTTAGACCAGTGCATTTTCTCGGGCCTCGGCCGCAGATCGTTCGCCGAAGGGCATTTTCTTCTTTGCATTCGCGCTCATGCTTCGCCAAGAATGCCCGGCGATTTCAAGAGTTTCAAAAGGGAGGTTTTCAATGACCCGCACGCCAGGTTTCAACACGCTCGCCGTCCATGCCGGTGCCAAGCCCGATCCAGCGACCGGCGCGCGTGCCACGCCGATCTACCAGACGACCTCCTTCGTCTTCGACGATGCCGACCATGCCGCGTCGCTGTTCGGGCTCAAGGCCTTCGGCAACATCTACACCCGCATCATGAATCCGACGCAGGCGGTGCTGGAAGAGCGCATGGCGGCCCTCGAAGGCGGCACGGCGGCACTCGCGGTCGCCTCCGGCCACGCCGCGCAGGTGATCGTGTTCCACAATCTGATGCAGCCGGGCGACAATTTCGTCGCCGCCAACAAGCTCTACGGCGGTTCGATCAACCAGTTCGGCCATGCCTTCAAGAATTATGGCTGGGAGGTGCGCTGGGCCGACACCAACGACATCTCGACCTTCGAGAGCCAGATCGACGACAGGACCAAGGCGATCTTCATCGAAAGCCTGGCCAATCCGGGCGGCACTTTCGTCGACATCGAGAAGATCGGCGACATCGCGCGCAAGCATGGCCTGCCGCTGATCGTCGACAACACGCTGGCTTCGCCCTACCTGATCCGGCCGATCGAGCATGGCGCCGACATCGTTGTCCATTCGCTGACCAAGTTCATCGGCGGCCACGGCAATTCGATCGGTGGCGCCATCGTCGACGGCGGCACCTTCGACTGGTCGAAGTCGGGCAAATACCCGATGCTGTCGGAACCGCGCCCCGAATATGGCGGCCTCGTCCTGCACGAAACCTTCGGCAATTTCGCTTTCGCCATTGCCGCGCGCGTGCTCGGCCTGCGCGATCTCGGTCCGGCGATCTCGCCCTTCAACGCCTTCCTCATCTTGACCGGCCTGGAGACCTTGCCGCTGCGCATGCAGCGCCACTGCGACAATGCCGTCACCGTTGCCGCCTGGCTGTCCAACCATCCTAAGGTTGCGTCGGTGAACTACCCCGGCCTGCCCTCAGACAAGAACAACGCGCTGCAGAAGAAGTACTCGCCGCTTGGCGCCGGCGCCGTGTTCACCTTCGCTCTCAAGGGCGGCTATGACGCCGGCGTCAAATTCGTCGAGGCGCTCGAGCTGTTCTCGCACCTGGCCAATGTCGGCGACACCAAGTCTCTGGTCATCCACCCGGCCTCGACCACGCACCGCCAGCTTTCCGACGAGCAGAAGGTCAAGGCCGGCGCAGGACCGGACACGGTGCGGCTTTCGATCGGCATCGAGGACGTCAACGACATCGTCGCCGACCTCGAACAGGCGCTTGCCAAGGTCTGACCGATCATGAGCGAGTCAAAATTTCTTGCCATCGGCGTCGACACTGTCGACGCCGAACAGGGCGCGCCGGCGCCGGATCGGCTGATCTCGGGCGATCCCAAATTCCGCACCTGGAATGTCGAGGAGCGCGACGGCGGCCTTTACGCCGGCATCTGGGAATCGACCCCGGGCAAATGGCGCATCGTCTATGACGAATGGGAGTTCTGCCACATCCTGTCCGGCGTTTCGGTGATCGCGGAGGACGGTGGGCAAGCGCGCACCGTTCGGGCCGGCGACAGCTTCGTGCTCAGGCCTGGCTTCAAAGGCAGCTGGGAAGTGCTTGAAACGACTCGCAAGGAGTACGTGATCAAGCTTTGATCTCGCGTCGCCATGATGCTCGCGATCGGAAGGGACAGACCGCTGTCCTGCCGAGCTATTTCAGAGGCAGAAAGAGTTCAACGACCACTTCGCGTAGCGGTCCCTCCGGGAAGTGGGACAGATGTCGTTGGCAATAGATCGGAAAGTCGCGTGCTTCCTCGCCGCTGGCCGGAAGCCATTCACGATAAAGGTAAAGTGCTGCGGGTTCGAGATTGTTGGTATTGCCGGGATAGCGCAGCACCGCGCAACGACCGCCGGGAATCACGCCAGCCTTCATCTGCGCGTCATTCGCCTCGATCGGCCGGTCGGTCCCGGCACAAATGTCCATGCTGTAGTCAGCCGGGACCGCGGGCTCCCTTTCGGAACGGAAGATGTTGAAGGTCGGGCTTGTCTCGGGCGACAAGCCCGCGGCCTTACGCCAGGCGATGAACCGCTGGATGGTGTCCTGGAGCGTCGCCCGGTCTCCGCGGTGCTCCATGATCGCCACCGGCGTCGGGGGCACATCGCGGATCGTCACGTCGTCGTGTTCAAAGATTATCTGCATGAGCGTGTTCCTTGCTTTTTCGAGGGGCCCGAAGGCCATGAGCCACGACCCCCAGTCGGGAGATTTCCGGAACGACGAGGGCGATTGCCCGAACCGTTGCCGAAAGGCGCGGGCGAAGGCATCCGGCGCGTCGTAACCGGCATCCATGGCTATGTCGGTGACGCTTTGGGCGTCACTTTCGGCAAGTCTGTACGAAGCACGCTTCATGCGGGCGAGCTGGACATAGCGATGCACGGACACCCCGAAGGTGGACGTGAACTGCCGGTGGAAATGGTATTTCGAGAACGCCGCGACACCGCTCAACGCCTCCAGCCCCAGATCGTCATCCAGATGCTGGTCTATATGGTCCAGCACCCGCTGCATTCGAGCCTGGTAGTTTTCAAGTGCGGCCTTCAACGTCTCTTTCTCCGTGACGACACCAGTTAGGCCTTTCCGGATATGTCGCGCTCGACCGATCTTGCGATTTGGCATGGATCAACAGGGGCTGCCAGCAACGGCCTTCAGGCTCTCCCCCAAGCTTGTGCTGCCTGCTTATGACTATTTCGCTGGAACTGGCTGAGATAGCTTCCGGTGCCTTGTCGTGGAAGGGCATGTCGTAGGCGGTCCGGTGAGCAGACCTTGTGGTTGCGGCTGGCGCCATGGTGAAATAGGCCGGCGGCCCAGCGGTACTCAAAAGCCGACGGCGAGCGTTTCCAGCCCATGGAAATGGTAAGTGTCCCGAAAGCGCGCCTCTTCGGCAAGATGCAGCTTCGGATGCCGTTCAAACAGGGTTTTCAGCGACACCTGCAATTCGAGCCGGGCGAGCGGCGCGCCGATGCAGAAATGGATACCGGCGCCGAAGGAGACGTTCTTCTGGTCGGCCCGGTCGGGCCGGAAGGCGAGAGGATCGGCGAAGGCGCGCGGGTCATGATTGGCCATGCCCAGCAGCAGCCCGATCGTCTGGCCCGGCTGCACGACGATGCCGGGCGCGACCTCGATCTCCTGATAGGCATAGCGCGCGAACATGTGCAGCGGCGCGTCGAAGCGCAGGCATTCCTCGACCGTTGCCGCGGTCGCCTCGGGCGAACCGAAGAAGCGGCTGACATCGCCACCTTGCATAAGGATCGAGCGGACGGCATTGCCGGTCTGATGCACGGTTGCTTCATGGCCGGCATTGAGCAGCAGGATCGCCGAGGACACCATCTCGTCCTCCGACAGCCTCTCACCGTCCTCCTGCGCCGAGATCAGCAGCGACAAAAGGTCGTCGCCGGGATTTCGGCGTCGCTCGGTGACGTAGCCACGGAGGAAATCCGCAAATTCGCGGGCGGCGCGGTTGGCCGTCTCTTCGATCGCGCGTGTGCGGCCATGCATGTACATGGCAACCATCTGGTGCGACCAGTCGAGCAGTTGCGGCCCCATTTCGACCGGGACGCCGAGCATTTCGGCAATGATGGTGATCGGCAAGGGCGCCGCGAAAGCAGGCAACAGGTCGACCGTCTTGCCTGGTTCGAAACGGTCGATCAGGTCGTTGGCCAAAGCCTCGACACGCGGCCGCAGCCTTTCGACCTGGCGCGAGACGAAGGCGCGGTTGACCAGTGTTCTCAGCCGCGTGTGCACCGGCGGCTCCAGTTCCAGCATCGAATTGGCTTCGATGCCGTCGAAGGCCCTGAGATGGCTGCGGTCCTGTCCAATGCCGCGGCTGTCTGGAATGCCGGCCGGGTTCTGCCGGCCGAAGCGGCGATCGCGCAGCAGCCGGTTGACGTCGTCGAAACCGCCAAAGCACCAGAAGCCGAATTCTTCCCAGAAGAATGCATTCGATACGCCGTGCAGGAAAGCATAGGCATCATAAGGGTTTTGAAAAAAGGCCGGCTCGTGCGGGTCGAGCCGCAGATGTCGAGTGGCTGGATCAAAGGCCAGGGCGGTAGGCGTCAATTTGCTCATGCCAGACCAATAGCGCGGCTTGCCAGCCTGGTTCCAGACCGTATGTTGGCGCCCGCAATCCAATACGTTGAGCCAGCCAACCGGCTGCGGAAGTCTGATTTGATGAAGGTGATCGTTGTCGGCGCGGGTATTGCCGGTCTCTCGACGGCGTGGTCGCTGGTCAAGGCCGGCCACAGCGTTTCGATCGTCGAGCAAGGGCCGATCCCAAACCCGATGGCCGCGTCGGGCGACCATCATCGCATCATCCGCCGCGCTTACCGCGCGGGGACCGGCTACGGCCGGCTGATCACCGAGGCCTACCAGGCCTGGGACGAGATGTGGGCCGATCTCGGCGAAAGCCACCTCGATCCCAGAGGATTTGTCTGCATTTCGCGCGAGCCGGGCGACGAGGCCGAGGAATATCGCGAGGGTCTGGAGGAAGGCAATTTTCCGTTCGAATTGCTGGAGCCGGATGCAGCCGTGATGCGCTGGCCGTTTCTGGAAGCCGGGTCGTTTCGCTACGCCTATTTCTCGACCGAAGGCGGCGCCCTGCATTGCCGCAAGATCGCGTCGGGCCTGGCAAAGTGGCTGCGCGCCAACGGCGCCAATGTCTACGAAAATAGCAAGGTCGTCGAAGTCGACGCCGAAGCCGGCCACATCGTGCTCGAAAGCGGTGAGACCATGCAGGCCGACCGCATCGTGGTCGCCGCCGGCGCCTGGGTGCTAAAACTGTTTCCGGAGCTGGACGGCGAGCTGAAGACCTATCGAACCGCACTTGCCTATGTCGAACCGCCGGCCGACCTCGATGCGGCCTGGCAGGCGGCACCGGTTGTCCTCGATGTCGGCGGCGCGATCGACGGCTATGTGATCCCGCCCTCCGGCGGCGCCGGCATGAAATTCGGGTCCGGCCTGCACAGGGT
>NZ_RZOL01000310.1:0-7392 GCF_004022985.1 Mesorhizobium sp. M7A.F.Ca.ET.027.02.1.1
GGCCGGTGCAGCGGCGGCCGCAACAGCAGCAGCGGCATCTTCCTGCGCCTTCTTCAGAAGGGCAGCGCGTTCCTGCGCCTTCTTGCCCGGCTCGGCCTTCTTCGGGTTGGAACGGGCGTCGCGCTTGACGAGGCCAGCCTCGTCGAGGAAGCGCAGCACGCGGTCGGTCGGCTGGGCGCCATGCGCCAGCCAATGCTTGACGCGGTCGGCGTCGACCTTGACGCGTTCGCCGTCCTTGGGCAGCAGCGGGTTCCACGAGCCGATCGACTCGATGAACCGGCCGTCACGCGGCGAACGGGCGTCGGCAATGACGACGTGGTAGTAAGGACGCTTCTTCGAGCCCGCACGGGCCAGTCGGATCTTCAAGGGCATTTCTTTTCTCCTAAACTAAGTTCGTTGATTGGGTTTCAGTTGGTTTTCGTCACGCCGTTGGAAGCGGAAGCGGCGATCTGTTCGTGGTGGCGGATCACTTCGCGGACGACGAAGTTGAGAAATTTTTCCGCGAAATCCGGGTCGAGATGGGCATCCTTCGCCAGCTGGCGAAGCCGGGCGATCTGCTGCTGCTCGCGTGCCGGGTCGGCCGGCGGCAGGCCATGCGTCGCCTTCAGCACGCCAACCGCCTTGGTGCAGCGGAAGCGCTCGGCCAGCATGTGGATGAGGGCTGCGTCGATGTTGTCGATCGACGCCCGGTAATCGGCCAGGAGGGCGCGGGCGTCGGCCATGTCCTTCTCTTCGTTCATGGCGTCCTCACTTCTTCTTGCCAAGGCCGGGCAGCCCGCTACCGCCGAGGCCGGGAAGCCCGGGGAGTTTCATGCCGCCGGGCAGACCTGGCATGCCGCTGGGCAGGCCACCGCCGCCGGGAAGGCCTTTCATGCCGCCGCCAAGGCCGGCTGCCTGTGCCTGCTTCTGCAAGGCCTCGAGCTGCTTGGGGTCCATCTTCGACAGGTCCGGCATGCCGCCGCCCATCATGCCGCCCATACCGCCGGGCATCATGCCGCCGAGGCCCATCTTGGAGGCGAGGCCGCCCATCATGCCGCGCATCAGGCCGCCGCCTTTGCCCTTGCCGCCCATCGCCTTCATCATGTCGGCCATGCCGCGATGCATCTTGAGCAGCTTGTTGATTTCGGCCGCGTCGGTGCCGGAACCGGCGGCGATGCGCTTCTTGCGCGAATGCTTGAGCAAATCGGGATTGGCGCGCTCGGCCTTGGTCATCGACGAGATGATGGCGAGCTGGCGGCCGAACATCTTGTCGTCGAGACCGGCGGCGGCCATCTGGTCCTTCATCTTGCCCATGCCGGGCATCATGCCCATGATGCCGCCCATGCCGCCCATCTTCGACATCTGCTGAAGCTGGCCGGCGAGATCGTTCAGGTCGAACTTGCCCGACTGCATCTTCTTGGCCATCGCCGCCGCCTGTTCGGCGTCGATGTTCTCGGCGGCCTTTTCGACGAGCGAGACAATGTCGCCCATGCCGAGGATGCGGTCGGCGATGCGTTTGGGGTGGAATTCCTCCAGCCCGTCCATCTTTTCGCCAGTGCCGATCAGCTTGATCGGCTTGCCGGTGACGGCGCGCATCGAAAGAGCCGCACCGCCACGGCCATCGCCGTCCATGCGGGTCAGGACGAGGCCGGTGATGCCGACGCGCTCGTCGAAGCTCTTGGCCAGATTGACGGCGTCCTGGCCGGTCAGCGAATCGGCGACCAGTAGGATTTCGTGTGGGCTCGACACCTTCTTGATGTCGACCATCTCGACCATCAGCGGCTCGTCGATATGGGTACGGCCGGCGGTGTCGAGGATGACGATGTCGTGGCCGCCGAGCTTGGCCGCCTGCACGGCGCGGCGGGCGATGTCGACCGGCGACTGGCCGTCGATGATCGGCAGCGTGGCAACCTTGACCTGTTCGCCGAGCTGGCGAAGCTGCTCCTGCGCGGCGGGGCGCCGCGTGTCGAGCGAGGCCATCAGGACCTTCTTGTTCTGACGCTCGGAAAGACGCTTGGCGATCTTGGCCGAAGTGGTCGTCTTGCCGGAACCCTGCAGGCCGACCATCATGATGACGACCGGCGCCGGGGCATTGAGATCGATGGCGACGCCTTCGGCGCCGAGCATGTCGACCAGTTCGTCATGGACGATCTTGACGACCATCTGGCCGGGCTTGATAGACTTGACCACGGCAGCGCCGACGGCCTTCTCGCGCACCTTGTCGGTGAAGGAACGCACCACTTCCAGCGCCACATCGGCTTCGAGCAGCGCGCGGCGCACCTCGCGCAGTGCTGCCGAGACATCAGCCTCCGACAGCGCGCCGCGGCCGGTGAGGCCGTTCAGGATCGAACCAAGACGTTCCTGTAGCGATTCAAACATTCGTTTTCCTTTTCCCTGGCACCCGGATGATGCCCGAGAGGTAATGCGTTCGCGCCCAGTGTCCAACCAAAAGCCAAAACCAAAAAGCACCCGGGGGCGCTCAGCGCTGCCGGGTGTTGGCCTCCAGGATCGATTTACAGCACTTCACCTCAAAGAGGTTTCGGCGTCCTGGTCGGCTTGCTCGGAGGGATACTCGTCGCGGAATTCGGGGCGTGTAGACAGGAAATCGGACGCGGAGTCAAGACAAGGCCGGATTGCGTCGTTCCCGGGCCTGCAATCACGCCGTGCTCGTCCGGTCCGGAAGCTCGGCGGCGAGCTTGAGCGGCGAACGCGGATGTAGAAGCAGCACGATGGTCAGCAGGCTGCAGGCGATGCCGATGAAGGCGATGAGAACCGCATCCGACGTCGCCCAGCCCGGCCCTTCGAGCGGCCTGGCGTTGAACAGGGCGAAGGAATTGTAGCTGTCCTGATGCGAGATCAAGAGAAACCCGGTCAGGTTGTTGCCGAGATGAGCACCAAAGGCGGCGCCGAGATTGCCGGTTGCGTAGACCACTAGCGTCAGCAGCAGCGCGAAAGCGGCGATAGACGCCAGCACGCAAGCATTGATGGCTGGCGACGAACTCGCGCTCCAATGCAGCGAGGTGAACAGCAGGGCCGGCAGCAGGGCCCAGATTACCGGGCTCGTGAACCGGTTGGCGAGACCGCGCAGCAGATAGCCGCGAAACAGCACCTCTTCAGAGGATGTCTGCAGCAAAGTGAGCGCGGCGATCGGGATCGCAAACAGCAGCCAGGACGACAGGCCGATCGGGCCACGCGTGATCTGCGGCTGCAGCAGATAGAGCAGGACCTCGGATATGAACGACGTGATCAGCACCGCGATCAGCCCTTTGAGGAAGTCGGGCCATGAAACTCGTCGGCTGTTGCCGAGCAGCGCCGACAGCTTCTCGCCGTGCACCCAGCGCATCGCGACCCACAGGCCGATCCAGATGCCGGCGAACGAGACGAGCGCGGTGAGGATGCCGAGGGGCGAAGCGAGGAAGCCCTGAATGCCGGATGATGGGGTCGCCTGCCAGGCGGTGAAGGCATAGGTGCCGCCGACCAGCACGGCCACGGTGGTTGCTCCCCAAAAAAGGACCACGATGCCCGTTCCGAGCAACAGGCGCGGTAAGGTCGTCCTGGCGTTCGGCGAATGCCTGTAACGCTCGAAGGCGGCCGGATCGATGGTCACGCGGGCTCCCTTGCCAAAGTCATCGCCTATTTGACTAACCGATGGCCGGAAAAATCGGAATGGTTTTCCGCAAAGGACTAGGCCAAGCAAGTCGGCGCAGGAGAGCGCCGCGCGGCGGCGCCGCCTGCTGGCGGCCGCTGCAATCGCAGCGGCCGCTTGTGCCGATTTGTCGTCAGCGAACGACGTACATGATGCGCCGGGTCTGCGGATCGATCAGCGCCCGCTGGCCGTTCACATAGACATAGCGGTAATTGTAGTCCGGAATCTCGCGTAGCTCGACGGTGTCGGGCAGGGTCGCGCCGGTCACCACTTCGCCTTCGAGATAGATGGGATCGAGGCGATGCGTGTCGACATAGGTGCGGATTTCAGCCGGAGGCGGCGGGAAGTCATCCACGACCGGATCGCTGGCGATGATCGCGCCGGTATAATCGGTCGAGTAGTTGCCGATGTCCTCAGGCGGCGAGACGACAGCAACGCTGGAGCGCCGTTCCGTCAGCACCACGCGGCTGCCGCCGATATCGGCCGTGACATAGTCGGAATAGACCCAGCCCTGGCCGCCGGCCTCGGCTATGGTGCACCATTTGCTGTTTTCGATGCAGCCATTGAGCGTTGCCGACTGGCCGGCGGTGAGCACGCCGATCACAGGATATTGCGGGCCGGGTCCGGCGCGCACGTTAAGATCGGTGACGGCTGAGACAGCGGTATCGGCAAGCGCGGCGCCCGACATCACGGTCAGCATTCCGGCTACCGCCGGAAACAACAGGGATTTCATGGTTTCTCTCCGTTTTCAGGTCCCTCGGCAGCCAAAACGGGGCAGCAGCTTATGCGTTCCCGCTAAAACGCTTGCGCCAACTCACGATTTGTTCCCGCTTCTTTCGGCAAATCGGTCAGAAGTTCGTGAACGAATTCCAATTTCCGAGCCGTGACGTCCGAAATGACAAAGGGATAAAGGTCGGGCAGGCCCATGCAGCGGTTGATCGAATTGGAGGCCTCCGACAGCACCAGCCAGCGGGCAAGGATCTTTTCGAAAGGCTCGGGCGCGGTCGCCGGATCCGAGGGTGCGGCCTGCAACCCGCCGCCTGTGTCGCCGCGCGGCAAGTCGTTGGCCTCCACCGTCTCCAGCCGGCCGAGCGGAAAGTTCAGCGCGTGCACCATTTCCAGCGTGTCGGTGATGTGCAGGTGGTGAGCCCAGGTCTCGGCCCAGTCCTCCCAAGGATGCGAGGTCGCATAGGCCGAGATGTGGTCTTGCTGCCAGTCGGGCGGCGCACCATTGGCATAATAGGCCTTCAGCGCCTGTTCGTAATCGGCGCGGTCATCGCCGAACAGTGCGCGGAAAGCTTCGAGCCTGTGCGGATCGTCGCGGATCAGGCGGTCCCAGTAATAGTGCCCGAGCTCATGACGGAAATGACCGAGCAAGGTGCGGTAGTTCTCGCCCATCTCGACGCGCCGCTTCTCGCGCTCGGCCGAATCCGCCTCGGCGACATTGAGCGTGATCAAACCATTGTCGTGGCCGGTCAGAATCCGCTCGCCGCCGGGGCCGCCGCCGATCGGATCGGCGAGGAAGTCGAAGGCAAGGCCGATTTCGTCGGCCGGGTTCTGCTTGGGCGCCACCGGCAGCCCGAAGGCCAGCAGCGAGTAGATGGCGCGCTTCTTCGCCGCTTCGACACGGATCCAGCGGCGGCGGTTGCCGTCGACGGAGAGATCCGGGATCAGCTGGTTCAGCACGCAAGCGCGGCAAAAAGCGTGACCCGGTTCCGCCATCCAGTTGCAGGCGCATTCATCGGCGTTGGTGCACTGGAAGACGCCATCGACGCCCGCCAGCGCAAAACAGGCGTGCTCGGGATCGTAGAGCACGGGGTTCCCGCAGTTCAGGCACTGGGCGTTCTCGAAATAGATGCGATGGCCGCAATGCGGGCAGTCGAAGAGTTTCATGTTGGTCTCAATTCACCGGAGGTGACACAAATGTTCACGGCGGCCCGTGCCCAACGCGAACAGCCGCGCGGTGTTCCACATTACCTGAAGCTATTTGGCCGCAAGCTGGGCGACAACCTGCCTTGCCACCGCCTCGCCCGACAGCCGTGCGCCGCCGCAGGTCTGGACCAGCGAGCCGGCCAGATGCTCGCCGGCGAAGAAGATCTTGTCGGCCACCGGCTGCATGAGTGCGGCGCGCGCCAGTGAACGGCCGGGGCGGGCCGCGGCATATGCGCCGCGCACGAAGCGCTCGCCGCCCCAATTGGTCATCATTGCGCGTCCGACATGCTTGCGCGTATCGCCGCCGAAGATGCCACACAGCCGGTCGACGACGAAGTCGATGCCGGCCGCCTCGCCGGCCGCCGACATTTCCCAGGCGAAATCGCCGCCGACGAAGCCGACCATCAAGTCAAGGTCGAACGGGAAGCAGAGGAAGTAGATGTCGTGCTTGGCCATCCGTTCGATCAGCAGGTCGTCGAAGGGCTGCAGCCCGAGCCTGGTGCCCGATATTTCGACTGGCAATTTGGTCAGCATGCCCATCGGCAGGTCGAAGAAGGCGCCGAAATGCGTGTCGGGCAGGGCCGGCGAGAACGCGATCTCCTCGAAGGCGAGCACCGCCGGCGAAGCGGTCACGATCACCGCTTTGGCGCGGACGGTGCCGCGATCGGTGACGCAGGCGACGCCGGGCACGTCCCACAGGATCTTGCGCACCGGCGTCGACAGTTCGACCGGCACGCCGGCGCCGAAACGCGCCACCAGCGCGCCAAGTCCCTCCTTGCTGAAGTAGTTCGGGTCGAGATCGGCCGCGGCCTGGAAGTCCAGGATCGAGATTTCGTCCTCGTCGGCACCGAAATCCATCGGCCCGGCGAAGGTGGCGGCGGCGCGCGGCGCATGGCCTTTTGCCAAAAGCGCCGAAAGACGATCGTCATCTCCGTCCTTCACTTCATGCCGGGCCAGAAGTTCGAACAGCTTTGCGTCGGCGGCCTTCATGTCGGCTTCTTCCGCTTCGCTCGCCTTGCGCTCGCGGTAGTAGAGATGATCGACGTTCATGTCGTGATGATGCAACGTCCAGCCTGCCGCCTGGGCTTCGGGAAAATAGGGATTGCGGTCGGCGGCATGCAGCCAGGCGCAGCCGATGTCGAAAGGCACGCCGAAATGCTGGTCGCTGGTCCAGGCTCGCCCGCCGATTCGGTCCATCGCTTCGAGCAGCGTGAAGGAAAGCCCCGCGGCCTGCAGGGCTCTGGCGGCGGCAAGACCCGCCGAGCCGGCACCGATGATGACGACATCAACGTCTTGCATGCAGCCCCCTTGCCACAATAATCACTTGATCCTAGGCAAATTCCACGGCATTCGCCAGCATTGCAGCGGTGACAGTGACAAGTGCGCGTTTCGCTGGCAAGTTCGCAATTGGGACGTGATTCAGGCAACCAGGAGATCAACATGGCAATTCTTGCCAAGGGAAAGATGTTTGCAGCGGCCGTGGTAGCGGTGCTTGCGCTGGCGACGGGCGCACAGGCAGCGGCCAGCTGCGGCAAGACCGGCGCCGGCTTCGAGGCCTGGAAGCAGGATTTTGCCGCGCAGGCCAGGTCGGAAGGTGTAGGCGCCAAGGGGCTGGCCGCTCTGGCCGGGGCGAACTACGCGACCAAGACGATCTCCGTCGACCGCGGCATTCACAAGGCTTTCAGCGGCTCGGTGGACGATTTCATGCGGCGGCGCGGCGGCGCGGCGATTATTTCCAAGGGCCGGTCGCTGAAAAAGTCGAATGCGGCTTTGTTCGCCAAGATCGAAGCGAATTACGGCGTGTCGCCGGGCGTGTTGCTCGCCATCTGGGGTAT